>JBHELN010000289.1:0-3898 GCA_046263115.1 Pseudonocardiaceae bacterium
TTCGTCACCGCATTGCAGCTCGACACCAAGCTCGCCGGGATCCCGTCCGACGTGCTGGCCGCAGCGCTGTCCCAGGCCCGCGATGCCCGGCTGACCATCCTCGGCGTGATGGCGCAGGCCATCGACGGACCGGATGAGATGAGCCCGCACGCGCCGCGGGTCACCGCCATCAAGATCCCGATTGACAAGATCGGCGAGGTGATCGGCCCGAAGGGTAAGATGATCAACTCGATCACCGACGAGACCGGTGCCGACATCTCCATCGAGGACGACGGCACGATCTACGTCGGTGCCAGTGATGGCCCGTCCGCCGAAGCAGCCATCGACCGGATCAACGCCATCGCCAACCCGCAGCTACCCAAGGTCGGGGAGCGGTTCCTGGGCACTGTGGTGAAAACCGCCGCCTTCGGCGCCTTCGTGTCGCTGGTGCCCGGCAAGGACGGCCTGGTGCACATCTCCAAGCTGGGCAACGGCAAGCGCATCGGCAAGGTCGAGGACGTGGTCAAGGTCGGCGACAAGCTGCGCGTCGAGGTCGCTGACATCGACAACCGTGGCAAGATCAGCCTGGTGCCAGTGCGCGATGAGGATATGGCCGACAGCTCGGCTGGCAGCACCGCTACGGACCCCACCGAGGTTCCGGCCGGCACGTGATCGCATTGCAGCACCCCGAGGGCGCAGCGCTAGGCCGCAGCGTGTTGCCCTCGGGGTTACGTGTAGTGACCGAGCACCTGCCCGGTTCGCGCTCGGCCGCCGTGGGGATGTGGATTGCGGTGGGATCGCGGGATGAGCCTGCCGAGATGGCCGGCGCGGCGCACTACCTCGAGCATCTGCTGTTCAAGGGCACCACGCGGCGCCCCGCAGCGGTGATCGCCGAAGAGATCGACACGGTCGGCGGTGAGCTCAACGCGTTCACCACCAAGGAGCACACCTGCTACCACGCGCACGTACTCGACGGTGATCTCGACCTAGCCGTCGATTTGATCTGCGATGTGCTGGGCGACGCCCGGCTCGATCCGGCGGACGTCGATCTGGAGCGCGGCGTGATACTCGAGGAGATCGCGATGCGTGACGACGACCCGGAGGAGGCGCTGCACGACGAATTCTGCGCCGCCTTGTTCGGGTCGCATCCGCTGGGACGGCCGGTGCTGGGGACCGAGGAGTCGGTCACCGGGATGAGCCGCGAAGCGCTGCACCGGTTCTACCGGGCGCGCTACACGCCGCAGCGGATGGTGCTGACGGTGGCCGGCAACGTGTCGCACGGCGCGGCGCTGGCCGCGGTGAGGCGCAGTTTCGGACACCACCTGACCGGCAGCGCGCAACCGGCGTCCCCGCGCCGTGGCCGAGCCGCGGTCACCGACCGGTGCGCGCTGGCGCTGTGTTCCGATTCGTCGGAACAGGCGCACCTCATGCTGGGCGTGCGGGCGTTGGACCGCTACGACGAGCGGCGCTACCCGCTGGGGATACTCAACGCCGCACTGGGCGGCGGGATGAGCTCACGGCTGTTCCAGCAGGTGCGCGAGCAGCGCGGGTTGGCCTACTCGGTGTACTCCGCGGTGGACCTCTACGCCGACACCGGCAGTCTGTCGGTCTACGCCGGTTGCTCCCCGGGCCGGCTGGGTGAGGTCGCGGTGGTGATCGGTGATGTGCTGGCCGAACTGGCCCGCGACGGGTTGTCCGATCGGGAGCTGGCTCGCGCCAAGGGACAGCTGCGGGGCGGGTTGGTGCTGGGTCTGGAGGATGCGCCGTCCTGGATGACCAGGATAGGCACCGCGGAGCTGGATCACGGCGCGCACCGCACCGTCGAACACGAGCTTCGTCGGATCGACGCGGTGACCACTGAGGAGGTCGGCGCGCTCGCCTGCGAGTTGTTCTCTCGACCGCTCACCGCGGCCGTGGTGGGTCCGTACGCTGCGGTGGATCAGCTACCCGAGCAGATAGCGGGGTTGATCGCATGACACCGGGTGAGCACGCCGCCGGGAATCGATCGGCGGAGAACCCGATCCGGGTGGGGGTGCTCGGGGCTCGTGGCCGGGTGGGCACCGAGGTATGTAAGGCGGTCGACGCCGCCGACGACATGGAACTGGTCGCGATGGTCGACGCAGGTGACTGGATGTTCAATGTCGCCGACGCGGGCGCCGAGGTGGTCGTCGACTTCACGCACCCCGACGTGGTGATGGACAACGTGCGCTTCTGCGTCGACCAGGGCATCCACGCGGTGGTGGGTACTACCGGTTTCACCGAGGCACGGCTGGCGCAGGTCCGTGAATGGCTCGCCCCCAAGCCCGATCTCGGCGTACTGGTCGCCCCCAACTTCGCCATCGGCGCGATCTTGTGCATGCGGTTCGCGGCGATGGCCGCCCGGTTCTACGAATCTGTGGAAATCATCGAACTGCACCATCCGCGCAAGGCCGACGCCCCCTCGGGCACCGCGGCCCGCACCGCCTCGCTCATCGCAGCCGCCCGCGCGCAGACCGGGATGGCGCCGTCCCCGGATGCCACCAGCAGCGCCTTGCCTGGAGCTAGGGGCGCCGACGTCGACGGGGTGCGGGTGCATTCGGTGCGCCTGACCGGCCTCGTTGCGCACCAGGAAGTGCTGCTGGGCACCGCGGGCGAGACGTTGACGATCCGGCACGACACGCTGGACCGCTCGTCGTTCATGCCCGGCGTGCTGCTCGCCGTTCGGGCCGTGCCGCACCGTCCCGGCCTCACGGTCGGGCTGGAACCACTGCTCGACCTGTAGCTTGGCCTGTGGCTGCCCCGGCCACTCATCGGGTGACTTCCAGGTTGAGAGGCCCGGTCAGGCGTACTTCGCGAAGCGCGCGTCCATTGGCGTCGAGGATGCGTACGGTGCCATCCGGCTGCCAGCCGGCGCGCCGGTAGAAGCTCAACGAAGCCGGATCCTCGGCCGGAACCCAGACGATGCCACGGGTGGCGCCGGCCTCGCGCAATGCCGCCGCCGCTGCGGCGAGCAGCCGTCCGCCGTGGCCGCGGCGCCCCCACCTCGGTTCCACCAGCAGGGTGCTCACCAGCACGGTGCGCGCCGCGTCGGAGGGCACCGTGCCATCGGCCGCGGCCACCTCGTCCTCGGGTGCCGGGCCCGCCACGACGAACCCGACCGGGTCGGCGCCTTCGGTGGCGATCAGTACGGTGGCGCCGCCCCCGATGGTGTCGGCCCACGCTCGCTGCAGCCGCGGTGTGTCCAGCTCGTCGAGCGTCCCCGGCGGCAAGAGCTCGGCATAGGCGGCCCGCCAGGTCACCCGGTGCAGCGTCGCCAGCACCGGCGCATCCTCCGCAGTCGCGCCCCGCACACCAGCCACTCCCACGCCCCGCACGGTATGCCGCCCCCGGCAGGGACCCCTACTGGGGTCGTGGGCGGCAGATTGTCGGGGGTGGGTGGCAGCATCGGGTGCTGTGCGGAGCATGGGAGTAGACGTTGCGCGTCGGGCTGCGCTGGCGGCGCAGGGGTTCGCCGACCCGCGGCCAGCCGGAGCGGTGACTGGCCGGCACCTCATCCGCGTGTTGGATCGGATCCGGCTGTTGCAGTTGGACTCGGTTTCGGTGTTGGCCCGGGCGCACTACCTACCGGTATTCAGCCGGTTGGGCCCGTACCCGCGGCAGCTGCTCGATGCCGCCGCGTGGGCGCACCCGGTATGCCGTCCCCGCCCGTTGGTTGAGTACTGGGCGCACGAGGCGAGTCTGATTCCAGCGCGGGACTGGCCCCTGTTGCGTTCGGGGGCCAAGAAGCCGGGCTGGTGGCACAAGTACGGCGCGCTCGCGGAGCGAGCGCCGGAACTCGTCTCGGCCGTGCTGGATGCGGTGAAGGAGCACGGCCCGGTGGGGGCTGCCACCCTGGAGCGAGAGATCGGTGGGGTAGCGCGGGCGACGCCGGGATCGTGGT
>JBHELN010000290.1:0-2844 GCA_046263115.1 Pseudonocardiaceae bacterium
CCTTAGCCCTTCATGCAGCCGTTCTTCCCACGGATCCCCACCCTCGATACCATCGTGTTGGTCGCGGTCGAAAAAACGTCGTGCCCGTCCGTGTTCAGCCAGCCCTGAATCTCAGCGGCAGGATCCGTGTCCACGCTCGCGTGGCTAATACGGCAGCCGCACCTTGTGATGTTTGAGGCGTTGTCGCTGGTAGTGCCTTTGTTTCGCGCGTGTCTGGTGGGTTCGTCGCCAGTGTGACCAGTGGTTGGTGTGGTGGCGGGGGTGGATGGGGTGGTTCAGGGTGGCCCAGAGGCGCCGGATTTCGTTGCAGGACAGCGGGATCAGGTGCTCCTCGCCGGTGATGGTGCCCCTTTTTGATCGTGGAGTTGTTCGGTGTGGGCGGTAATGGCAAGGAATGCGGCGGCGAGCATGGACAGGGTGATGTGCCGGTACCAGGCGTCGTAACGTCGGACCTGGTAGTGGTCCAGACCGGTCTCGTTCTTGGCGAACTGGAAGGTTTCTTCCACGGCCCACCGGGATCCGGCGACGCGGACCAGCTCGGCGAGTGGTACTGGTGTGCTGCTGCGGCAGAGGTAGTAGGCCAGCTCGCTGGGCTTGCTGATGGAGCGGCGCACCAGCAGCAGGTGCTGATCGGCGCCGGGATCGAGGAGTAGCCAGTCATAGAGCCGGTGCCCTTTGCTGCCTTCGCCGGCCGAGAGGCGTTGCCAGCCGCGTTTGGGCGCGGAGGCGGCCAGTTCATCAGCCCGCCGGGGGCCGGTGGGGGTGGCAAACCGAGCATCGCAGGACACTGCCATGACGTAGTTGAGGTCTTGTTCGTCGAGCCAGTCCCGCAGCCCGGGGTTGTCCCCGTAGGCCTCATCGGCAGTGAACCACCGCATTGCCGCCCGGCCGTGGGTGGCGAGCAGCCGCTTGAGCATCTTTCTGGCCAGCTCGGGTTTGGTGGCGAACTCCACGTCCGGGCCGATCCCGGCTTCGGCGCACCGGTCACGGTCTTCGGTCCACGTCTTGGGCAGATACAACTCGCGGTCGATCAGCGCCCTGCCTTGGGGGGAGGTGTAGGTCAAAAACACCCCGAGCTGGCAGTTCTCGATCCGCCCGGCAGTGCCCGAATACTGGCGTTGCACCCCCGCCGAGTGAACGCCCTTCTTCAGAAAGCCGGTCTCATCCGCGACGACCACCCCGCCCGGGTTGGCTAGATGATCCAGCACGTAGCCGCGCAGGTCATCGCGGACCGCGTCCGCGTCCCAGCAGTAGAAGTTCAGCAACCGCTGCATTCCGTCTGGGCACAGCTCACCGGCCTGCTCGGCGATGGTCCACGAGTTCTTCCGCTCCGCGCCCGACAGCAGTCCCAGTAGGTACCACCGCGCCCGCCGCCGCGACTGAACCTGCGCGAACCGGCCCGCCACCAACCCGAACACTTCCTCGAACCCGGCCTGCCACCGCGCCAAACGATCATCGACTACCGTCCATGACGCGGCCACCGCGTCAGTTTCAAGATCTATCACACCTTGAAGTTGATCACGCGGTGGCCGCCTTCATGATCACGACACGCCGACCAGGATCATACTCTGCGGCTGCCGTACTAGCCGGGGTGCACCGGATTTGTATGCCGGTTGGTGGCAGCTGCTTGAGCAGCTGGGTGCGGTGCCGCGGGTGCTGGTCTGGGACGGCGAGGGCGCGGTCGGCCGCTGGCGGCGCCGCCAGCCCGAACTCACCGGCGAGTGTCACGCCTTTCGCGGCACGCTGGGAGCCAAGGTGATCATCTGCAAGCCGGCTGACCCGGAAGCAAAAGGCCTGGTGGAACGCTTCCACGACTATCTGGAGACCTCCTTTTTGCCCGGCCGCTCGTTTAGCTGCCCGGCCGATTTCAATAGTCAGCTGCAGGAATGGCTCGCGCGGGCCAATACGCGCCAGCACCGGGTGCTGGGTTGTCGCCCGGCCGATCGCCTGGAGGCCGATCGCGCCGCCATGCTTGCCCTGCCGCCGGTGGCACCAGTGGTGGGATGGCGATCCTCGCAGCGCCTGCCGCGGGATCACTACGTGCGCCTAGACGCCAACGACTACTCCGTCCACCCCTCGGCGATCGGACGGCGCATCGAGGTCACCGCCAACCTGCACCGCATCCGCGTGATGTGTGACGGGCGTCTAGTTGCCGACCACGAACGCCTGTGGGCCAAACACCAGACCATCCACGACCCCGAGCACCTGGCCGCTGCCCGAACATTGCGGCGCCAGCGACTGGAACTCGTGTGCGCACCGGCCGAAACCGAGGTCGAAACCCGGCGTCTGGCTGACTACGACGCCCTGCTGGGCATCGATGGTGGGGTGGCGTGATGACCACCAACACCCGCGCTTCGACGAAGCCCGCACCCCGGGATCTCCCTGCCGAGATCGCGTTTTTGACCCCGCGCGCTCAAAGCACCGACCCTGCGCCAGTCCGTCGAACGACTCGCCCAGCGAGCCCGGGCCGAATCCTGGACCCACGAAGAATTCCTGATCGCCTGCCTGCAACGCGAGGTCTCCGCCCGCGAGTCCCACGGCGGTGACCAACGCATCCGCGCCGCCCGCTTCCCGGCCCGCAAAAGCCTCGAAGAGTTCGACTTCGACCACGCCCGAGGACTCAAACGCGAGACCATCGCCCACCTGGGCACCCTGGACTTCGTCACCGCCCGCGACAACGTGGTGTTTTTAGGACCACCGGGTACCGGCAAAACCCATCTGGCCACCGGGCTGGCCATCCGCGCCTGCCAAGCCGGCCACCGCGTCGCCTTCGCCACCGCCTCCCAATGGGTCGACCGCCTCGCCGACGCCCACCACACCGGCCGACTCCAACACGAACTCACC
>JBHELN010000291.1:0-4674 GCA_046263115.1 Pseudonocardiaceae bacterium
AACCAGACCGGTGAGGTTGACGTCATCGCTGACATCGGCTACCCGATCCCGCTGGCCGTGATGTGCGAGCTGCTCGACGTCGACATTGAGGGCGCGCAGCTGTTGCGGACCGAGACGCCCAAATTGGTGGGAATACTCGAGTTCGATCCCGACGAGGAGGCGGTGCTGGCGGCTGAGGAGGCCACCGCGAGCCTCGCGCTTTATCTGCTGCCCATCCTCGGTGACCGCCGTGTCCGGCCCGGCGAGGATCTGGCCAGTCAACTGCTGCGCCTCGGAGACGACGGCGATCCAGCACTCGAACTCGACGAAGTGCTCGCCACCTGCATCCTGCTGCTGACCGCAGGGCACGAGACCACCGCCAGCCTGATCGGCAACGGCGTGCTTACCCTGATGCAACGCCCCGACCAACTCCAACTGCTCCAGCGCGATCCCGGGTTGATCAAGCCGGCGATCGAGGAAATGCTCCGGTTCGAGTGCCCCGCCAAGATCGTCGGCCGGACCAGCCTCGTCGACCGGCAACTCGGCGGGCAGACCATCCGCGCCGGTCAGCGCGTGCTCGTGCTGCTTGGCGCGGCCAACCGGGATCCGGCGCAGTTCCGCAATCCCGAGTGCTTTGACATCACCCGAACTCCCGTTCCGCACCTCGCTTTCGGTGCGGGACCGCACTTCTGCCTCGGAGCTGCCCTGTCTCGCGCGGAGACCCAGGAGACCCTGCGGCAGCTGCTGCCGCTACTGACCGAGTGGCGACTCGCATGTGAAGCACCCTCCTGGCGAGCTTCCGACACTTTCCGCGCACTCGACAAGCTCCACCTCGTCAGTCATGAGAGGGCGCCGCGGATACGGTGAGGCGGGGTTCGATGGGCCGCTGGTGGCGTGACGCGGTCGTTTACCAGATTTACCCGCGCTCGTTCGCAGACAGCGACGGCGCTGGTGTGGGCGACCTGGCGGGGATCACCGCACGCCTGGGTTACCTGGCGGAGTTGGGCGTCCAGGCGGTGTGGATCATACCGTTCCAACGCTCGCCGCAGGCCGACCACGGTTACGACATCTGCGATTACTGCGACGTGGATCCCCTGTTCGGCGACCTGCCGGCGTTCGAGGAGATGCTGCGTGCCGCGCACGGTCAGGGGCTGCGGGTGATCGTCGATCTGGTTCCGAACCACTGCTCCCATGCTCACCCGCTGTTCCGGGCAGCGCTGGCGGCCGGGCCGGGCAGCCGGGAACGCGCGCGTTTTCACTTCGCCCCGGGCCGGGGACCGGATGGTGCCGTGGCGCCGAACAACTGGACCAGCGTGTTCGGAGGCCCCGCGTGGACCCGGATCAGCGAGCCCGACGGCTCACCCGGGCAGTGGTACCTGCACCTGTACGCCCCCGAGCAGCCGGACTGGAACTGGCGAGACTCCCGCACCGTCCCTTTTTTCGACGACGTGGTGCGCTTCTGGTTCGACCACGGGGTGGACGGGCTGCGCATCGACGTCGCACACGGCCTGTTCAAGGCCGAAGGCCTGCCGGACCACCATGGGACGGCCGCAGTGCAGCCGATGCGGCTGCGGGCCAATCCGCTGGCGTGCGACCGGGAGGAGGTGCACCAGGTCTACCGCCATTGGCGGGCGCTGGCCGATGGTTATTCGCCGCCTAGGGCGCTGATCGGCGAGGTCAACCTCGCGCCCGCGCGGGCGGTGCGCTACACCCGGCCCGACGAGCTGCACCAGGCGTTCGCGTTCGCGTTCCTGGCCGCACCATGGGACGCCCGAGCCTGGCGGTCGATCATCACGGAGCTGCTCGACACCCGGGTCGGTGGGACATCGGTCACCTGGGTGGTGGAAAACCACGACGTCACCCGCGCGCCGACCCGGTATGGCGGTGGCGTCCGCGGAACCGCCCGAGCCCGCGCGGCCCTGCTCGCCGTGCTCGGGCTACCCGGTGCTGCCTACCTCTACCAGGGACAGGAGCTCGGACTGCCCGAGGTTGACCTGCCAGCGCAGGCCCGACAGGACCCAGCGTGGTCGCGCTGCGGGGTGTCGCGCGACGGCTGCCGGGTTCCGCTGCCCTGGCGGGAAGACGAGAAGGAGACGTACGGCTTCTCGGTGCCGCCCGCACGATCGCCCTGGCTGCCCGTCCCGGCGGGCTGGGGCGCGTACTCGATACAGGCACAGCAGGCCGACCCAGGCTCCCCGCTGCACCTGTGCCGAGCCGCCCTGACCCTGCGCCGCCGGCTGCACACCCAGCACGTCCTGTCTGCCGACGATGCCGTGACCATCGACCTCAACTCACAGGGGGCACTGGAAGTGCGCAGGGGCGAAACGTTCACCCTCAGCGTGGCGATGAGAAACACTCCGGTGCGCCTACCCGCAGGCCGGCTTCTGTTGGCTAGCGGCCCGCTCACCTCTGACGGCCGACTACCCCCCGACACCGCCGCATGGCTGCGCCGCTGATGAGATACGTTCCTGAACAACCGAATTACAGCGTCAGGCGTCGCCGGGGACCGCCCGCCAATCCAAGGGGGCAAGCCACTGCCGGACCGCGAGGATGAACGCCGTGCCGGCGAGCAAGGCTCCGAGGATGATCAGCCACGTCGCAATGAAGGCGCCCTGGTGGATTGCGATGAACTGGCTGTTGAACGCGTCGAACCCGCCATGTAGGCCGATGCCCGAGCCAGAGCGCTCCGCTGACCGTTCGACAGGCCGCGAGCATCAACCCGAACCCGGTCATCGCCACCGCGTACAACATACGTTCGCCGAGGGTGGTGGCCCCGCCGCTGGAGAACACATGCATCGACCCGAAGATCAGCGAACTGACGGTCACCGTGGCCCACAGCGGCAGCGTCGCACCGAGGTTGCGGAACATGTAGCCGCGAAACACCAATTCCTCCGGGAATCCCTGCACCAACAGCACGGACAGGGCGATCAGGATGGCGGCGCTCGCCAGCCCCTGCTCGGCCGATTTGTTCGTGGCCTCAGCTGACCAGGCCCAGTCAGCGAGCCCGAGGTGCACCGCGGCTGCCCCCGCGACCGTGGCAAGGATGGTCGCGAGCACCAGGCCGAACACCAGCTGTGGGATCGCTATCCGATCCAGGGTGAGGCCGACGCCCGACCACGGCCGCCGGTCGGCGTGGCGCCGCAGCAAAGAAACCAAGCCCAGCGCGCTCGCCGTGACGCCCAAGCCGACGGCCGCATGCGAGATCACCACAGGCAGCCGGGCGGTCGCCACCTGGACGATCCCGCCGATGATCAGTACACAACCGAAGAACCCCAGCCAGGCCAACGCAATCCGAAAGGCCAGCCTCGGCCGGCTGTCCTGGTCGAGGAGCACCCGCGATGACCTGGTGTCCGACCTGAGGTCCATACCGAACATAGCAAGACACACTACGCACTGTGGTCACCTGGGCACGTAGCTGGACTGACCGAGCCTGCTGGCAGCGCGCCGGCTCGTCACCGCGGTGGATGGCGGTGGGCCTCATCACGCTCGATGAGCGTTTGACAATGCGGTCCGCGGGGTCGCAGTCTCCGCTGAGTCGACCAGCTGCGACCGATGGGATCGGCCATGACTTCAGCTGAGCAGGTTGTCCACGAGTTTCGCCGGACCCCGCGGGGAGCCGGTCATTCTGAACCGACCCGGCGGGCGCTGCGAGAGGCCCTGAGGACCGTCGGTTTACTGGACAGCCTGCCGGGTTTGTCGGTGCGGGAACTCGACGATGATGAAGCGGTCCTCCTCGGCCCGGACGGATGTGAGATCAGGACCTGGCAGCAGGACTACCCGTACGCGGAGCGGATGGACCGTGCGGACTACGAGCGCATCAAAAGGTCCCTACAGATCGAGCTGTTGAAGATGCAGTCGTGGGTGAAGGACAGTGGGCAGCGCGTGGTCGTGCTTTTCGAAGGGCGCGACGCGGCGGGTAAGGGCGGCACCATCAAACGGTTCACCGAGCATTTGAATCCACGCGGGGCGCGGGTGGTGGCGTTGGACAAGCCGAGTGAACGGGAGCGAACCCAGTGGTACTTCCAGCGCTATTTCAGTCAATTGCCTGCCGCGGGGGAGATCGTGTTGTTCGACCGGTCGTGGTACAACCGCGCCGTTGTCGAACGCGTCATGGGCTTTTGCACCACCAGCGAATACCAAGAATTCATGGACCAGACTCCAAGATTGGAGCAGGCGTTGGTGGACGACGGGATCCACCTGATCAAATTGTGGTTCTCAGTCTCTCGGGCTGAACAACGGACCCGGTTCATCATCCGCGTCATCGACCCGCTCCGGCAGTGGAAACTCAGCCCTGTGGATCTGGCTGCCCTGGATCGGTGGGACGATTACACCCAGGCGAAGGAGGCCATGTTCCTGTGCACGGACACTCCAGCGGCGCCTTGGACAGTCGTGAGAAGCAACGACAAGAAGCGTGGCCGGATCGCAGCCCTCCGGTGGGTACTGTCCACGCTTGACTACCCGACTAAGGACCCCGACGTGGTCGGCATACCTGACCCCCTTATAGCCGGCCCACCAGCCCAGGTATACGAGCAGAGCGAGCGTAACAATTGAACCATCGCTTCACGCTGAGCGAGGTGCGGGCTCGGGAGTCACGGGGAGAGTGGTGACAAGCACCTCGTACACGGGCGAGCCGTGCCGGGGATCGCCCGTCCGCGCGACCTTGCGCCAGCCCCATTTCCGGAGGGCGTTCTGCGC
>JBHELN010000292.1:0-5087 GCA_046263115.1 Pseudonocardiaceae bacterium
GTCGGCGACGCGATGACGAGGCCGCGCGCGGTACCGGCCCCGCCTTCCCCGCGGCGTAGCGCGCCCCCGCCGTTCTTGGGGCCGTAGCAGGAGGGCCACCAGCTGTTCATTCCGGAGACCAGGTGGTCTCGAAGCTCGGGAACAATGTCAGCCCGCCGTCGACGAACACGGTCTGCCCGGTGATGTACGCCGCCTCGTCCGAGCACAAGAAGGCGGCTTTCGCTCTTCTCTTATGGAGTCTGAGCGCGTTCGCGCCCGTGATGGAAGAAGTCGACGGCGGCCTTGACCGAGGTCACCTCGTGGTGGCGCAGGACCGCCCCGAACGAGACGTTCCAAAAGTCGTCAGCTGCCGGCGGGCCATCGAACGGGCCGACGTACAGGTAGGGCTCCGCGATGTGCACGTCGCCCGGTGAGACGCCGTAGTTGACCCGCGCGGCGGTGACCCCGAGGTCGAAATGCTCGGGCCACAGCTGCGCGCCGGTCGGTTCGTCGTCGGGAACTGCGGCGGCGAAGCCGGCCAGCGCCTGCGATCCCAGCTGGTACCAGTCCGCCAGCACCTGGGCGGCCTGCCGGTCGATCCGCAGCAGCGTGTCCGGGTCCAGCGGGGTGGCCGGTCGATACACCTGCTCCGGTGCGCCGGGCGTGATCCCGGCGAAGTCAGCGACCTGCGCCACGGTGGCGATCCGGGTGCGGCGCTGCTGCCCGTGGCGGCTGACCACGAACTCATCGAGGTCCACCGCGAACACGGTCGAATCGGGCCCGAACGCGGGCGTCGCGAAACCCCCTGGCGCGGGCACCAGCCCGATGCGGCCGGTGACGGCGTGCCGAGCCGCCGAGAGCACATGCTCGGCGAGCCGGTGCCACGCGTCGCGGGTGGCGGGCAGTGCGTCGGGAACGGTCATGCCGATCAGTACCGGTACGCCGGTGTCCCGTTACGCCCGAGGGCTGATGTTGTCGGTCCCCTGGTCTATCGTCAGCCGACGTGACTCGATCTCGGTTGATGCTGGCTCTGCTCACGGCGACTCTGGTCTGGGTTGTGACGGCCTGCGCGGGCGCCACACCAGCACCGTCGGCATCGGGGCTGCTGCTGTCCGGATACGACCGTGGCGTGCGCGTTCAGGATGATCTGTTCCGGTTCACCAACGGTCAGTGGCTGCGCACCACCGACATTCCGCCGGATCGTACGCGGTACGGCGCGTTCGACGCGCTCGCCGAGAAGTCGGACCAGAACCTGCACACGATCGTCGAGGACAGCGCGGCTCACCACGCCGCGACCGGCACCCCAGATCAGCGGATCGGGGACTTTTACGCGAGCTTCATGGACACCGCGCACCTCGATGCGCTCGGGGCTGCTCCGCTGCGGGGGTCGCTGGCCCGCATCGACGCCATCGCCAATCCCGCCGACGTCCTGCGGTACTTCGCTGACAGCACCCAAACCGGCACGCCCAGCCCCATCGCATTGTCCATCGACCAGGACGCCAGAAACGCCGACGCGTACATACCCAGCGTCTCCCAATCCGGCCTGTCCATGCCCAATCGGGATTATTACCTGAAAACCGATCCGCAGTTCGTAACATTACGAGACCAGTTGCGGGCCTATGCGACGCGCGCCCTGGGGCTGGCCGGTGTTCCCGATCCGGCTGCCGAGGCCGGCCGGGTGCTCGACGTGGAGACGCGCCTGGCCGGGATCCAGTGGACCGCCGCGCAGGACCGCGACGCCACGGCGACCTACAACAAGTTCACCGTCGCCGACGCCACGGCGCGCACTCCAGGGCTGGACTGGCAGATCTACTTCGACACGGCCCGAGTGCACACTCCCGACTTCATCATCTCCGAACCCAGTTTTTTCACCGCGTTGGGCGCCGCGCTGACCACCGTGCCGCTGGCGG
Source organism: Pseudonocardiaceae bacterium (assembly GCA_046263115.1). GTDB lineage: Bacteria > Actinomycetota > Actinomycetes > Mycobacteriales > Pseudonocardiaceae. The sequence goes on from JBHELN010000292.1 coordinate 1,890, forward strand.
ACTGGAAGTCGTACCTGAGGTTCAGGATCATCGATGATCTGTCCCCTTACCTGAGCAATGACTTCGTCACCGCGCGCTTCGAGTTCCGCGGTCGCGAGTTGGCCGGGCAGCAGGAGATGCGTCCCCGCTGGAAGCGCGGGGTTAGCGCGGTCGACGACGCGATGGGCGATCTGCTCGGCCAGCGGTACGTGCAGCGGTACTTCCCCCCAGACGCCAAAAAACGAATCGACGCATTGATCGGCAAGCTGATCGACGCCTACCGATCGTCCATCGACGGCTTGGACTGGATGAGCGACGCGACCAAAGCCGAAGCCAGGAACAAGCTCAGCAAGCTTGCCGTGAAAATCGGCTACCCGTCCAAGTGGAAGGATTACTCCAAGCTGACCGTCGCCCGCGACGACCTGGTGGGCAATGTGCTGCGCTCCTCCCAACTCGGATACCAACGTAGTATCGATCGGCTCGGCAAACCGGTCGACCGAGAGGAATGGTTCACCACACCGCAGACCGTCAACGCCTACTACAACCCCACCCGGAATGACGTCACATTCCCGGCCGCGATCCTGCAGCCCCCGTTCTTCGACCCGAAAGCCGACGATGCGGTCAACTACGGCGGGATTGGCGCTGTGATCGGTCACGAGATCAGCCACGCATTTGACGATCAGGGTCGCAAATTCGACGGCACGGGCAATCTGCGGGACTGGTGGACCCCGCAGGATGTGCAGCGCTTCACGGCCCGGACGCAAGCCCTGGCCGCACAGTATTCGGCCTATGAACCGTTGCCCGGTGAGCACATCAACGGTGAACTGACCTTGGGTGAGAACATCGCCGACCTGTCCGGCCTGACCGTGGCGAGGCGTGCCTATGAGCTGTCCCTCGGTGGCCGGCCGGCCGCAGTCCTGGACGGCTTCACCGGTGAGCAACGCTTTTTCCTGGGGTTCGCTCAGGTGTGGCGCGGCAAGATGCGGGACCAGGATCTGCGGGCACAGCTGTTGAGCGATCCGCACAGCCCCAATGAGTTCCGGGCCAACGGCGTGGTCAGCAATCTGCCCGAGTACTACGCAGCTTTCGGCGTCAAGCCCGGCGACAAGCTGTTCCGCGGGCCCGAACAGCGCGTCAAGATCTGGTGAGACACCCGCGCCCGACGCTGACAGCATCATCCGGCCTTCCTGACGGTGGGTGCAGGGCCCGACGAAAGGGGCCATACGCTGCACCGGTGGACATCTTCCGCCGGGGACCTCAAGTGCCGCACCGGATGGCGTCAGTCTGGATCGCGGCATTGACCCCAGTGATCGTCGCCGGTTGCGGGGATCAGAGCTCCTCGGTGGCCCCGACCCCGTGGCCCAGCGAGAGCCCACCGTCCGGCCCGACCTCGTCGGCAGGTCCCAACCGGGCCGCTCCCCCGGCCTGCACTCGTACCGTCAGCCAAGCCGACGAGGTACGGCCGGCCTTGGACGCTGCCTCGCCAGGGACCACTCTGTGCTTCACCGGCAGCGACCTGTCCGGTACCGATGTGACCGTGGCACGCTCGGGCGCGGCCAACGCGCCGATCACGCTGCGCTCCGATGGAGCGGCCGTGCGCAGCATCCACATCACCGCAGACCACGTTGTCCTCGACGGCTTCACCGTCGCCGGTGGCGACGGGATCTTTCTCAAGGGCGCTGACCTGGCCATCCGCCATAGCACCGTGCACGACACCCAGATGGGTGGCATCACCTGCGCGCGCTGCCAAAGCTCGGTGATCGAATCCAACACGGTCCAGCACGTCGATACCGTCGGCATCTGGATCGACGGGCAGCAGATCGAGGTGAGCCACAACACCGTGAGTGGGACCCTGGCTCGCGACAATGGCGACGCCGACGGCATGCGGTTTTTCGGCAACGGTCACCGGATCACCGATAACACCATCACCGACATCTCCGCCAACGGCTACGCCAACCCGCCACACCCGGATTGCTTCCAAACCTACGACAACGACAGCCCGCCCACCTTCAACGTCCTCATCGCTGGTAACACCTGCCGCAATGTCGACGCGCAGTGCCTGATCGCCACCGGCGACCAGCACGCCAATAGCGGCGCACCCACCGGTGGTCCGTCGATCACCTTCGTGGACAACTCCTGCGCGAACAACGGGGCTCAAGCGGTGAACTTGCGCCGCTGGCCCAACGTCGAGATACGCGACAACAGGTTCTCTGGCCGCAACGTCGCTCGGGGAATAATCATCATCGACGGCTCGACGGGGTGCGTCGTGATCGGCAACACAACTGATGGTGGCCGCCCTACGGTGGATATCGACAACTCCTCCGAGCCCGGTTCCCACCTCGAACACAACAGTCCGCGCTGATGGGTTGCTGATGACCGAATTCGAGCACTACCTGGTCGGAGAGCACATTGAGAACTTCCATGCTCGATTGATCAGCCGGCGGGAACTGTTTCGCCGAGTAACTCTGATCACCGGCAGTATCGCCGGCACGATGGCGCTGCTGGAAGTGGCGGCCTGCGCGAGCGAGCCGTCCGGGACGCGTCCCTCGCCCGAGCCCCGGCAGACCAGCACACCGCACCCGTTCGCCACCCCACCTGCCCGTCCCACCACTGATGGGGTAACCGTGCGGCCCGACGATGCCCGCATCACCGTCGCGCCGATGACGGTGACCGGCGCGGATGGCGCTTCGCTGATCAGTTACTTCGCCCGGCCCCGTAGTGGTGCCACGGTGGGTGGGGCGCTGGTGGTTCACGAAAATCGTGGGCTGGTGGCCCACATTGAAGACGTGGTCCGTCGAGTCGCCACGGCCGGGTTCAGTGCCGTCGCAGTTGATCTGCTGTCGCGCCAAGGTGGCGCCGGCAAACTCAGCGACCCGGCTGAGTATGCGGCCGCGCTGAGCAAGCAGGACCCCACGACGATGGTGTCCGACCTTCGACAGGCGCTGTCCGCGCTGTCGGTGTCCGGCGCCGGCGACCGGCTCGGCATCACGGGTTTTTGCTTCGGTGGTGGCATGACCTGGAACGCACTCGCCGCCGGTACTCGGGTCAAGGCGGCGGTACCCTTCTACGGTCCACCCCCGAAGAACCTGGCTGGGCTGGCCACCACCCCGGCCGCGGTATTCGCCATCTACGCCGAACGCGACACCCGGATCACCAGCACCAAGGATGAGATCGAGCAAGAGCTGCGCCGGACTGGCCGTCCGTACCAGATCACCGTCT
>JBHELN010000293.1:0-9002 GCA_046263115.1 Pseudonocardiaceae bacterium
AGCGTTTGGCGACCGGCGGCACCGGTTCCCAGGCCTGGCCCGACGGCCCAGGCCTGCACCTGCCCGGCGTCGGCCACCGACCCGGTGGCCACCACCTCCGGCCAGCGCGCGCGGACCACGTCGGCGGCGGTGCCGGCGAACCGCACCATCCCGGAGGTCGCCAGCACCGCGGCTCCGGTACATAGCACCGCCGCGCCGGGGTAGTCCGCTGAGCCCGCCGCGATACCCACCACTCCCTGGCTGTACTTGTCGCTGGCCGGCCCCGGCACCGGCCACAGCGCACCGATCTCGGCCGCCGTCAGTATCCGCAGATCTGGCTCACCAAGCTGGTCGAACAGCCCGATGTCCACTAGGTGCACCGGACCGCAGCGCCACGGGGCCAGCACATGCACCGGCTTGCGGGCGCCGAAGGTCACCGTCTCGGTGGCGGTGACCGCTGGACCGTCCGCGGTGCCGGTGTCCGGGTCCACCCCGGATGGCGAGTCCACCGCGATGATCGGCACCTGGACCGCTTCCACCAGCCCGGCGGCCGCAGGACGCAGCGGACCCTTGCCGGACAGCCCGACGATCCCGTCGAGCACCACCTGAGCCTGATCCGGCAACTCATCGGCGATCCGCCCGCCGGCGCGGCGCAGCGCGGCCAGGCCCTGCGGGTGGGCACGATCCGGCGACAGCAACACCGCGGTGACCGCCACCCCGCGGCGGCGCAGGAAGGCCCCGGCCCACAGCGCGTCCCCACCGTTGTTTCCCGCCCCCACCAGCAGCGCAACGTGCCGGCCGGACACCCCGCCGGTGCGTTCGGCCAGCATCGCGGCGGTCCGGGTGGCCAGGCCGAAGGCGGCCCGGCGCATCAAGGTCCCGACCGGGACCCGGGCGAGCAGCGCTTCCTCGGCGGCGCGCACCCGAGCCACCGTCCAGGCGCCTGACGGACCAGCGCTCACCGTGCACCCCGCTGCGACACGGCGTGCACCAGGGCGCGACACGCCAGGAAGGGGTTCACTCAACCGTGACCGATTTCGCCAGGTTGCGTGGCTTGTCCACGTCGTAACCGCGTTGCCGGGCGATCTCGGCGGCGAGCACCTGAAGCGGCACGGTGGACACCAGCGGCTGCAACAGAGTAGGCACTGCGGGCACCTCCAGCAGATGCGCAGCGTAGGGACGCACGGTCTCGTCGCCTTCTTCGGCGATGACGATGGTGCGCGCTCCGCGGGCCCGGATCTCCTGGATGTTGGACAGCAGCTTGGGATGCAGGATCGCCCGGCCCTTGGGCGAGGGCATCACCACCACCACCGGAAGATCCGGCTCCAGCAGCGCGATGGGGCCGTGCTTGAGCTCCCCGGCGGCGAAGCCCTCGGCGTGCATATACGCGAGCTCTTTGAGTTTCAGCGCGCCCTCCAACGCCACCGGGAAGCCGACATGGCGACCCAGGAACAGCACGACCTTGGCGTCGACCAGCTCGCCGGCCAGCGCGCGTACCGCGCCCACAGTGTCGAGTACCTGCTCCACCGCTGCCGGCATCGCCTCCAGCTCGGCGTATTCGCGGGCCACCTCGTCGGAGTACTTGGTGCCGCGAGCCTGCGCCAGCGCCAGCCCCACCAGGAAGTTGGCCGTCAGCTGAGCAAGAAACGACTTGGTGGCGGCCACCCCGATCTCGGGCCCGGCGTGGGTGTAGAGCACCGCATCGGATTCCCGTGGGATCTGCGCCCCGTTGGTGTTGCAGATCGCGAGCACCCGGGCCTTCTGCTCCCGGGCGTGCCGCACCGCCTCCAGGGTATCCATCGTCTCCCCGGACTGCGAGATCGCCACCACCAGCGTGGAGCGGTCCAGTACCGGGTCGCGGTACCGGAATTCGCTCGCCAACTCCACTTCCACTGGCAGCCGGCACCAGTGCTCGATGGCATACTTGGCGACCATGCCGGAGTGGTACGCGGTACCGCAGGCGATCACGAAGACCTTGTCGACGTCGCGCAGCTCCTGGATGTCCATCCGCTGCTCATCCAGCACGATCCGACCGTCAATGAAATGTCCGCGCAGGGTATTAGCGATGGCACTGGGTTGTTCCTGGATCTCCTTGAGCATGAAATAGTCGTGGCCGCCCTTTTCCGCCGCGGACAGATCCCAATTGATGTGAAAAGGTTTCCCCCGCGCCACACAACCGGAGAAATCGGTGATCTGATAGCTGTCCCGGCTGATCGTCACCACCTGGTCCTGGCCGAGCTCGACGGCGTCACGGGTGTGGTCGATGAATGCCGCAACGTCGGAGGCGACGAAATGCTCACCGTCGCCCACCCCGAGCACCAGCGGCGAGGAACGGCGCGCCGCAACCATCACGTCAGGCTCATCGGCGTGCGCGACGACCAGAGTGAACGCACCCTGCAGCCGCCGGCACACCATCCGGACGGCCTGGGGTAGATCACCGCATGCCGTATACGCCGCAGCGAGCAGGTGCGCGGCGGTCTCGGTGTCGGTGTCGCTGGCCAGTTCCACGCCATCACGTTCCAGCTCGGTGCGCAGCTGGACGTGATTTTCGATGATCCCGTTGTGCACCACGGCGAGCCGACCCGCGGTGTCGCGGTGCGGGTGAGCGTTGCGATCGGTCGGCGCACCATGGGTGGCCCAGCGGGTGTGCCCCATCCCAGCGGTGCCCCGCAAGCCACCCCGTCCGGTGGCGTCGAGCTCACCGATGAGGTTGCGCAGCACCCCCGCCTTGCGCGCCACCGCGAGGGCACCGGCGCTGGTCAGCACCGCGACACCGGCGGAGTCGTACCCGCGGTACTCCAGTCGGCTCAAACCTTGCAGGACGACGTCGAGGGCGTCGCGATGCCCGACGTAGCCCACGATTCCGCACATGGGGCAACGCTAGACCCAAACGCTAGATAACCAGCGTTCGGTCATCCGATACCGTCCCGGTTCATGGCACGCACCGATCCGGCGGTCCGGCGGGCGGCAGAGGAACTCTCGCGGCCCGGCCCATACGCGGTGGCCAGTGGCGATCTCGCCGCCGCCGGCATGCCGGGCGTGGTGTTCACTCCGCGGTCCGGGCGGGGGCTTGCCGCGATCGCGTTCGGCCACGGCTGGCTGCAGCCGACGTCGCGGTACGACGAGCTGCTGCGTCACCTGGCCAGCTGGGGGGTGGTGGTCGCCGCACCGGCAACCCAACGCAATGCGCTGGCGTCGCACAGTCAGTTCGCCACCGATCTGCGCACCACGCTCGACATCTGCACCGGCGCACGGCTGGGCGACGGCGACATCAGCGTCGACCCGCGCAGGCTGGGCCTGGCCGGGCACGGGATGGGCGGTGGTTGCGCGGTGCTGGCGGCGGCAGCAGACAACCGCTGCCGCGCGGTGGTCACGCTGGCGCTGGCCGAGACATTGCCTTCCGCGATAGCCGCCGCGCACGGTTGCACCATGCCGGGCCTGCACATGACCGGAGGCAAGGATCTGATGGCGCCCGCGGTGGGGCATGCCGATCCGGTGGCCCGGGCATGGGCGGGTCCGGTGCAAGTGCGGACCCTGCCTAAAGCGAGCCATCTCGGCTTCACCGCCGGACCCCATTGGACCGACTTGCTCATGGGCAGCAGCCCGGAGTTGCGCACCCGGCAACTGTCCCGCGCGCTGACTACCGCGTTCTTGCTCAGCCATCTCACGGGCATAGCCGACTATGACGCGCTGCTGACACAACCTCTCTAGTGTGATCAGACGAGTGCTCGGCGTGGCGAGGCCTTATAGTAAGCGCACCGCAGCGCCGCGCCGGGCGCTTACCGAGGGAGTCGCCATGGTTATCGGTACTGTCATGCTGGTCATCCTGTGGATTGTCATCGCTATTTTCATCATAGCGGCCATTCTGCAGGTAGTTAGATCAGCGGGACGCTAGTATCAGGTCGCGGTCGCGACAATCGTGGCAATGCGTTGAGCGATTGTCGTGGCCGCGGATTCAGTGGGGGCTTCTACCATTACCCGCACCAGCTGCTCGGTTCCGGACGGACGGAGCAGCACGCGGCCGGTTTGGTCCAGTTCAGCCTCGGCGGTGGCGATGGCGTCGATCACTGCGGGGGCCGTCACCACTGCAGCCTTGTCCGCGACAGCCACGTTGATCAGCACCTGTGGCAGTCTGGTGAGCACACCAGCGAGATCGGCCAGGCTGCGCTGGGTGCTGACGATCCGAGCCATCAGCCGTAACGCGGTGAGCAACCCATCACCGGTGGTGGCGTACTGGGGCAAGACCACGTGCCCGGACTGCTCACCACCCAGGGAGAATCCCCCCGCCGTCAAGGCCTCGAGCACGTAGCGGTCCCCCACCGGCGTGGTCTGCACCACCACGCCGTGCTCGCGCATCGCCAGGTGCAGCCCTAGGTTGCTCATCACGGTGGTGACCAGCGTCTTGTCTACGAGTTCGCCACGTTCGATCATCGCCAGCGCGAGGATTGCCATGATCTGGTCACCGTCGACCACGTCGCCCGCGGCATCCACCGCCAGGCAGCGGTCGGCATCTCCGTCATGGGCGATCCCGACAGTAGCGCCCTGTTCCAGCACAGCCTTACGCAGCGGATCGGGATGGGTGCACCCGCAACGGTCGTTGATGTTGAGACCGTCGGGTTGGGCGTGCAGAGCCACCACCTCCGCACCAGCTGCGCGGTAGACCTGAGCGGCTATTCCGGAGGCCGCGCCGTGGGCGCAGTCCACCACCACCTTGATTCCGGCCAACGAGTGCGGGCTGGCGAGCAGCAGGTGCTCCATATAACGCCCGGCGGCGCCGGGGGCATCTTGTACCCGGCCGATCAAGGCTCCGGTGGGACGGGCGAAACCGCGACCGTCCAGCCGGGCGGCGATCTCGTCTTCCACCGCGTCGGGAAGTTTGCGCCCACCGGCGGCGAAGAGCTTGATGCCGTTGTCGGGCATCGGGTTGTGCGAGGCGGAGATCATCACGCCGAGGTCGGCGGAGAACTCGCCCACGAGGTGGGCGATCGCCGGGGTCGGCAGCACCCCGACCCGCAGCACATCGGCGCCCGCCGACGTGAGGCCGGCGGTAACGGCGGCTTCCAGCATCTCTCCGCTGGCCCGCGGATCCCGGCCCACAACGGCAACCGGCCGGTGCCCCAGACCGCGATCGGCGAGCACCCGTGCGGCTGCACCCGACAACGCCATCGCCAGCTCCGGGGTGAGCTCGGAGTTGGCCAACCCACGCACCCCATCGGTGCCGAAAAGGCGGCGCATGAACGACGCAGCAGCAGAATTAACGCTTCGAGTACTGGGGAGCCTTGCGCGCCTTCTTCAGACCGTACTTCTTACGCTCTTTCGCTCGGGCATCCCGGGTGAGGAAGCCCGCCTTCTTCAGCGCCGGACGGTCGTCGATGTTGAGCTCAACCAGCGCCCGGGCAATCGCCAGTCGCAGCGCGCCGGCCTGGCCGGAGGTGCCGCCACCGGAAAGGTTGCCGAGGATGTCGTAGGCCTCTGGCTTGTTGACGGTCAGCAGGGGTTCCCGGATCAGCTGCTGGTGCACCTTGTTCGGGAAGTACCGCTCCAGGCTCGTGCCGTTGAGCCGGAACACGCCGGTGCCGGGTACCAGGCGCACCCGCACCACCGCTTCCTTGCGGCGACCGACGGCCTGCACTGCCTGACCGCTGGGCACCGGCATCGCCGGCCCGGGCGGAACCGGCCCAACGGACGGCGCGGCTGTGCCGGTTTCGGGCTGCGGTGTCTGCGGAGTGGTCACGGCGTCTCTCGGGTCCTCACTGGGGGAATGCACTGGATCTGGTATCGCTGGGTCGGAAGTCACGGCGTCGGAAGTCACGGCGTCGGAAGTCACTGCGTCGGAAGTCACTGGGCGACCTGGGTGATCTCGTATGGCTGCGGCCGTTGGGCCGCGTGCGGGTGCTCGGCCGTGGCATAGACCTTGAGCTTGCGGGCCATCGCCCGGCCCAGCGTGTTCTTCGGCAGCATGCCCTTGATGGACCGCTCCACCAGCCGTTCCGGTTGGGTGGCGAGCATCTCGGTGAACGAACGCCGCTTGAGGCCGCCGGGGCGGCCGCTGTGCCGGTACACGAAGCTGCGATCACCCTTGTTGCCCGACAGCGCAACCTTGCCGGCGTTGACGATCACGACGAAGTCGCCGGTGTCCACGTGCGGGGCATAGGTCGGCTTATGCTTGCCGCGCAGCAGGATGGCGGCCTGGCTGGCGAGGCGACCCAGCACCACATCCGTGGCATCGATGACATGCCAGGCGCGCTGGACCTCGCCAGGCTTGGGGCTGTACGTGCGCACGCAACTACCTCGTTATCACGGTTCGCAGGGTCGTCGAAATCGTCGGGGTGCCGGTGCGCCTGGAGCACAGTCATCTGAGAGTCGCACACATCCGCACAGCAGCGCCAGAAACGATACCGGCCGCCGGCCGGGAAGGTCAAAACGGGGCCGTCGCCGGCTGGGGCAGCGCCATCGCGGCGGCACCAATCGCGGCTACCGGCATGGCGTGACGCGGTTGTTACGACCAACGCGCCCGGTTCGCCGCTTCGCCGGCCTGGTAGTTCTCGTTCGATACACGCAGCGCCACCGCGATCTGGTTCAGCACCTGGTTGAGGTCCGCCGCCGATCGATCCCACTTCGCCTGGTGGGCCTGGTAGGCACTGGACGCGTCGCCGGTCCAGGTCTCAACCATCGGCTGCAGGTATCGCTTGAGGTCTTCCATCTCCCGGTTGATATTCGTCCAGGTGGTCTGGATCGAGCTGCGGGCGCTTTCCAGCTCGCCGAACGTGACCAGAATCTCGCTCACGTCTGTATCTCCATTCCTGTTGTGCGGGCCTGTTGTGCGGACCGAGCGTGCGGGCTCAGCTGCCCAGCGCCTGGCTGATCCGGGTGTAGGTCTGGTTCTCGGCCTCGTCGGCCTGCGCATAAGTGGTGCCCGAGCCCCGGATCTGCTCGCCAATACTGCTGAGCGCCTCGTTGAGGTTGCGGGCGTCGTTGTCCCACCGCTGCATCAGCAGCCCGAACGCGGTGGCCGCCTGGCCCTTCCACGCGCCCCCCAGCGGCGCCAGCTGGTTGCGTAGCGCGGAGAGCTGGGCCTGCACGCTCTGATTCACCTCGGCGACGTGAATCGCCGCCGCCTGCATCTGCTCGAACTGTGCACCGAACTGGCCTGCCATTGTGTGGTCTCCTTGGTTGTCAGTCGGCCGATGGGAACGACCAGGGGGACGTCACACTGCCCGACTCGGTTCCAGTAAGTAGCCATCCGGTCGCAGAACGTTGCAAGCGCGAACGGCGGTGCCGTTCCTACGCCGCTACCGCAACAGGACACTCCCCGGATGCGCCTAACGGCTGGCCCGACGGTGCGCGCTGCTAACTTTGTATGGGGTTGGGGAGCGCGTGAGCGCGCGTTGCGGAGGATTCGTGGCCGAGACGGAACTGAGCTGGGTCCAACGGGCGGCTGATGCCGCGATCGAGCATGCCCACCGTTCGGGCGTGAAGCAGATCGTGTGCGCGTCGGGCGTATCCCCGTCGGGGCCTATCCATCTCGGCAACCTGCGCGAGGTCATGACCGCACACTTCGTCGCCGAGGAGATCTTCTCCCGGGGCTATGACGTGGTGCACCTGCACTCGTGGGATGACTATGACCGGTTCCGGAAGGTGCCGGCCGGGCTCGATGAGGGCCTGGCCGAGCATGTCGGCCTCCCGCTGGCGGCGGTGCCGGATCCCTACGGCGAGCGTGAGTCGTATGCAGCGCACTTCATCGCGGAGTTCGCCGATTCCTTGTCCCGGATGGGCGTGCGGATGCGCGAGGTGCGGCAGTCCGAGCAGTATCCGCGCGGAACGTACAACGCTGGGATCCGCCAAGCCATGGACCGTCGCGGCGAGGTTTTCGACATCCTCGCCAAGTTCCAGACCGAGGGTCTCCACGGCACGCCGATGGCGCAACGCCGGGCCGAGTACTACCCGTTCAAGCCGTACTGCCAGTCTTGCGGGAAGGATTTCACGACGGTCGTCGGTTATGACGGTCTTGTCGTGGCCTATTGCTGCCGGTGCGGCCATTCCGGGCAGATGACGCTCGCCGATGGTGCGTCGATCTCCGGCAAGTTGGTGTGGAAAGTGGATTGGCCGATGCGGTGGGTCCACGAGCAGGTGGATTTCGAGCCCGCGGGCGAAGATCATCATTCGCCATCGAGCAGCTACGCCTCAGGCAGCGTGCTGGTTCGAGAGATCTTCGGCGGTACCGCCCCGTACTCGCTCGCCTACACCTTCGTCGGCTTGGCCGGCGGATCAAGCAAGATGTCCAGCTCGGCCGGCGGCGCGGCGATCCCGGGTACCGCGCTCGACGTTCTGGAGCCGGCGATGCTGCGCTGGCTGTACCTGCGACGGCTGCCGTCCCAGTCGTTCACGATCGACCTTTCGCCCCGGGCGGTGCAGCGGCTCTACGACGAGTGGGACCAGTTCGGTGAGCGCGCCGACGCCGCGGGCGCGTCCCCGGTCGACAGGCACATGCGCCAGATGTGCCTGCAAACCTCGGCGGGCACAGTGGAGCACAGCCAGCGGCCGATCTCGTTCCGGCTGCTGTCGTCGGCTGCCGACCTCACGCAGGGCAACACCGAACAGATTGATCGCCTCGTGCGCCAACACGTCGACAACCCAGATGCGCTGCCTGATCGCGACACCCTACTCAAGGAGATGGAGCCGCGGCTGACGTGCGCCATCAACTACGCCACCCGCCTGCTCCCGCCGGAACAACGCACCACGATCCGCACTGAGTTCAATAGCCAAGCGTGGCGGGAGCTGGATGAGCAGACCCGCCAGGGCGTGCACATGCTCGACGAGCAGCTGGATGACGCCTGGACACTCGAAAACCTGACCCGCCTGGTGTATGCGATCCCCAAGCTGCTTCAAGGGCTGCCCAAAGACGCTCCGCCCAGCCCCGAGCTGAAGAAGTCACAACGAGCTTTCTTCGCCGCGCTGTACCAGCTGCTGTGTTCATCGAACACTGGTCCCCGGCTGCCTACCCTGCTGCTGTCCATTGGACT
>JBHELN010000294.1:0-5251 GCA_046263115.1 Pseudonocardiaceae bacterium
CTACGTTGGACGGCCACCTCGACGGCGTGTGGTGGGTCGAGCTCGCCCGGCTGGAGGACGCCGCATTCGTGCCAGCCGCGGTGATTGCCGCGATCGGGGTGCGGGAACTGCCTGGGCAGGGCCCGATGGGCACGCTCGTCGCCTACCTGCGCGCCCGCCGCGCGCTGCTCATCCTCGATAACTGTGAGCACGTGTCAGCCGCCTGCGCGCAGCTCGCGGAGGCGCTGCTGCGCGGGTGCCCATCGCTCACGGTGCTGGCGACCAGCCGGGCGCCGCTGGGCGTGCCGGGGGAGACAGCGTGGCGAGTGCCGTCGCTGTCATTGCCTGCCGATGCCTCCCGTGCCTACCGTGCGCCACTTGAGGTGTGGCAAGAATCCGACGCGGTGCGGCTGTTTGTCGACCGAGCTCGGCAGGTGCGGCCGGATTTCGAGCTGACTCAGATGAACGCGCCGGGTATTGCGCAGATCTGCCGGGAGCTCGACGGTATCCCGCTGGCCATCGAGCTGGCCGCCGCGCGGGTGCGGATGCTGGCGTCTGCGCAGATCGCGCACCGCCTCGGCGATCGGTTCCAGCTGCTCACCGGCGGCAGCCGGGTGGCGGTGCCGCGTCAGCGGACCCTGCAGGCCTCCATCGACTGGAGCTACGAGCTGCTCAGTGAGGGCGAGCGGGCGCTGCTGCGGCGGCTGTCGGTCTTCACCGGCGGGTGGACATTGGACGCCGCGGAGCAAGTGTGTGCCGGCGACGGCATTGACCGCTGTGCCGTTGTGGAGCTGTTGGCCGCCCTGGTCGACCAGTCCCTGGTCACCACCGTAGAACAGGACGCGGCGGTGCGGTATGGGCTGCTGGAGACGGTCCGCCAGTATGGCGCCGCGCGGCTGGCCGAAGCCGGCGAGGTGGACGCGGTGGGCGAGCGCCACTTCGCCTACTACGTCGGGCTGGCCGAGCGCGCCGAACCAGCGGTACTGCGGGCCGGCCGGGACGATCCCATCCTGCGGCGCCTGGCCACCGAACTGCCGAACCTGCGAGCAGCTCTGGAACGGGCGGCGGCGATCGACCCGGACGCCGCGGTCAAGCGCTTCGACCTGCTGCTGGCTTTGGGCGATGCCCAGTGGTGGGCAGGGCACGTCTCCGAGGCCAGCGCGACGTTCCAGGCCGCCACCTCTCTCGCTCGGCAGTTCCAGGACCCTGATCGGCTGGCCGGGGCGGCGCTGCGGGTAGGCGAGGTCGGCTACGGCGGCGCCTACATGGAGGCCTGGTCCTATGACCCGGTCAAAGTCGAGATCCTCGACGAGGCGCTGGCCGCACTGGGTGACCAGCAAACCCTGCTCAAGGTGCGCGTCTTGGCCCGGCTGGCCACCGCCCTGTACCTGTCGCCGTTCGATTCGCTGCCCCGCAGGGACTCGTTGAGCCGCGCGTCGGTGCAGTTGGCGCGTCGCCTGGAGGACGGTCCGACGCTGGCCTATGCCCTGCAGGCCCGTCACCTGGCGGTGTGGGGTCCCGACAACGTCGAAGAACGGGTGGCGCTGTCGGCCGAGATCATCGGGCTCGCCCGGCAAGCCGGCGACGTCACTCTGGAGATCACCGGACACGTTTGGCGGATGGCAGATCTGTTCGAGATCGGCGACGTAGCGGGAGCTGATCGCGAAGTTGAACTTCACGAGGAGCTGGCCCGGCGAGTCGGGTACCCGCACTTCATCGCCCACTCGCTGATGTTCCGTGCGACGCAGGCGATGTTGCGCGGGGAGTTCACCGACGCGGAGGCCTTCGCTCAGCGCTCGCTCGCGCTCGGTGAGCAGGTTGGGGACGTCAACGTGCGGATCTCGCACCACGTCCAGATGGCGGTGTTGCGCGCGTTGCAGGGCCGGCCTGAGGAATGCGCCGCCTACTTCGAGCCCGCAGGACGTGAACATCCACCCGAGCTGGCAAGGACGATCAACCTGTTTTTCCTCTGCATCGCGGGACAGCGGACCGGCATCAAAGAAGCCTTCCCGCTGGTGTGGCGAATCCGAGACCGGATCCCGGCTCCCTTCTGGCTGGCCATAGCTGGTACGGGGATCACCATGCTGGCTGCGCACGCCGGAGCTACCCGCGAGGGGGCAATGATGTATGACCGGCTGCGCCCGTACGAACACCGTTGGTCACTGGCCGGGCGAGACGCCGTTGCCGCGGGGGGACCCATTGCCTACTACCTCGGGGTCCTCGCAGCGGCCCTGTCCCGCTTCGACGCGGCCGCCCGCCACTTCGAGGTCGCCCTGAAGGCCAGCGAACGGATCGGCGCCCGGCCCTACCTGGCCCTGACCCAGGGTGCCTACGGCGCCATGCTCGCCCGCCGGGGCGCCACCTTGGATCGACAGCGCGCCAGGCAGCTGCTCGCCGATGCCTTGCAAACGGCCCAGCGGCTGGGGATGAACCAGCTCTACGACGAGGTGCTCGCGACCCTGGCCGGCATGCCCGCGGACCCGAAATGGATCGAGTTGGACTGCTTCGCCGACTCTGCCGCCGTGTTCCGCCGCGAGGGGGAATACTGGACCATTGGTTTCCAGCGGACCGTCATTCGCCTGAAGGACACCAAAGGCCTGCAATACCTGCAGAAATTGCTGACCGCTCCAGGACAGCAATTCCACGTTCTCGACCTGGCGGCGGGAACCGACTCGCCGCCGCCGCGAGCGCGCGCGAACGTCGGCAAATCACTGCGGGCATGCCTCAAGCGGATCGAGCAGGCGCACCCTGCTCTGCGCGAGCACCTGGCGGCGACGGTGCGTACCGGCTACTTCTGCTCTTACCAGCCCGATCCGCGCGTCCCTATCGAGTGGCGAATCTGACCGGTGTCGGTGAGTTGACAGGGACCGTGTCGGGCAGCTGATAGCCGGGCGGTGTGACGCTCGTGAGAATCCCCGGCATGGGATGGGCAGCACCCGCATTGCGAGCTGCCGAATCGAAGTCCAGCGGTCGGAGAGGGGCTGTGATATCGATGACGACAGCCGACATCAGCTACCCGCCCACTTGTGCTGCATCGAGCGCGGCCACGCTGCTGCTGCGAGTCGCAGACGGGGAACCGGAGGCGTGGCGGGAAATCATTTGCCGGTACGGCGAAGTGGTGTCCGCGGCGGTGCGATCGTTTCGGCTCCAGGACGCCGATGCGCGTGACGCGGTGCAGACGACCTGGCTGCAGTTGGCCGCGCACGCCCGCCAGATCCGGCATCCGGAGCGGCTGGGCGGCTGGCTGGTCACCACTGCCCGCCGCGCATGCCTGCACATCCTGCGCCACACCACGCCCAGCCCGGCACCCGTTTCTGCGCTAGCGGAGACAGTCGTCGATCCCTTCCCCGGACCCGAGCAGCTCGCCGTCGATGCCGACGCCACGCGGACCCTGTGGGCCTTTGTCGATGAGCTGCCACCCCACCGGCAGACACTGCTTCGGGCGCTGTTCACCGAGCACCCCGGTGGCTACGCCGAGGTGGCCCGCGTCACCGGAATCCCAGTCGGCGGGGTCGGACCCACCCGCGCGCGAGCTCTGGCTCAGCTGCGGGGCAAGCTCGAACAGCGCGGGTTCGGCCCGGACGCCTGGTGATGGGGTTACGGTGGCCATGCGTGGCTCATTGATCACGATCGGGGAAGCCTATGAGCGCAGAGCACGAAACGGAGGCCGGTGTGCGACCGGTGCTTCCGGGAGCCCAGGAGCGCCAACGGATCCTCGAGCTCGGCTCGTCGGTGTGGGCGTTTTCCGCACTTGCGGGCGCCGTCGAGGGTGGCATCCTCGAGGAGCTCGCCACCCCGCACACCCCGGCCGAGATCAGCGCGCGGACCGGAGCGTCCGTCGCACTGATCGAGGCGGTTCTCGACGTGCTGGTGGCGCTCGACCTGGTCCAGGCCGACGGAGAAGCCTTCGTCTGTACGCCCGGCATGTCGGCCTATACCAGCGGCCGGCGCCACGAAATTTTCCGGGCGGACCTGCGGTCCACCCAGTTGCTGGCGGCAGAGCTCGTGGCGCGAATGCGGGCTGGTGGCGCGCAAGCGCAGGGCTGGCGCTATTCGGATCCAGCGCTACTCGAGGCGCAGGGCGTGCGTTCCGTCGAGTCCGTCCCGATATGGGCCGAGCGGCTCTTCCCCGCTCTTGATGGTCTCTGTGCGGCCTTGGATGCTCCCACCGCGAGTTTCCTCGACGTGGGAACGGGGGTCGGGCGGCTGGCGATTGCGATGTGCAAGCAATACCCGGCGCTGCGAGTCGTCGGCCTCGACCCCTCCGACACGTCACTGGCGCTGGCCCGGCGCAACGTCGCCGAGGCCGGCCTCGCCGATCGGATCGAGTTGCGCCCGGAACCGGTGCAGGACTTGGTCGATGAGGACTGCTACGACTTGGCCTGGGTCCCCGTCATGTTCCTGCCGGCCGACGTGGCGGCGCCGGGACTGCAGCGGGTACGCGCCGCGCTGCGGCCGGGGGGATGGGTGGTTCTCGGGTCAGTCGCGGCCGGCGGGGAAGGGCTACAGCCCGCGATCCAGCGCCTGGTAGGCCTGCTGTTCGGCGGCGGACGGCTGTTCGCCGATCACGCCGCCGAGATGTTGCGAGCCGCGGCGTATGAACGCATCCAGGTCCTCCCCGCGGCGCCCGGTGTGCCGATACGCATGATCGTGGGCCGCCGCCCGGTGTCCGCATCGACCTAGCTAAGTACTTAGCCATGAGACCGGCCGTCGCCGGCGCATGCGGAGTTCGCGGATGCGGGTGGTGAAGCCAGCAGGTAGCGCATTACTGGAGAAGTTTCGCTGAGAAACACGCATTAGCGGATTTATTCTTGACTGGCAAGTGGCGCGGGTGCGACAGTCGGTTGGTGGCTGCTTTCGACTGCCTTGGTGACCCGGTCCGGCGCCGGATACTGGGTGTACGAGCTGATGGACAGCTCACCGAAGCCTGTGGTGTCCGCGAGCCGCAACGTGTCTCGCGGTCGGGGGTGTCGCGCAGCGCCACGGGTGGTGCCGCGGTCCCTCCGTGCACCGACCCGGCACATTCCGGACAGAGACGGCGTGATCGTGGCCGCCCATCACCCACCTGAGTTCCGTCGCCGAGCTGTGGAGCTGGCGCGGCGCGGGGATCGTCCGATTGCCGCGCTGGCCCAGCGGTTGCAGATCAGCGAGTCGTGCCTGCACCGGTGGGTGCTGCAGGCCGACATCGACGACAACGGCAGTGAGTCCCGGCTGACGAGCGCGGAGAAACGGGAGCTCGCGCAGTTGCGGAGGGACAAACGGCGTCTGGAGA
>JBHELN010000295.1:0-2953 GCA_046263115.1 Pseudonocardiaceae bacterium
CACGCCGGCACCACCTGGGCCCCGGTCGGCCAGACGCCGGTGGTGAAGGCCACCGGCGCCCGGCACACCCTGAACATGGTCTCCGCGGTGACCGCCCAAGGGCTGTTGCGGTTCTCCACCTTCACCGGCAGCTTCACCGCCACCCGGTTCATCGAGTTCGCCCGCAAGCTCATGGCTGATGCTGACGGGCCGGTGTACCTGGTCGTCGACGGTCACCCCGCGCACCGGGCCAAGCTGGTCAAGCAGTTCGTCGCCGCCACCGGCGGGAAGCTCACGCTGTTCGTGCTGCCCGCCTACTCCCCGCAGCTCAACCCCGACGAGTGGGTCTGGAACAACGTCAAACACGACCGGGTCGGGCGCACAAGCGTCCGCGACGCCGACGAGTTCAAGACGAAGATCATCGGGGCGTTGCGGCGCTTACAGAAACTGCCTCACATCGTCCGGGCGTTCTTCGCCGACCCGGACCTGCACTACATCACAGCATGATCAAGTCAACTAACCAACGATCCGTTTAGCCTGGATCCGCGGAACCATTGCACCAGTGATCCTGGTTTTGATTTGGTCATGGTGTCGGGGTGGAGGTCGTGTGGTAGCCGCTGGTCTGTCCAGCTCTTCCACTGATCGGGGTGTCTGGGCCGGTGAGGCCGGGGTGGGGGTCAGGCCGCTGCTGGTGGGCTGTGGCCGATCGTGCTGTTCCACAGTTGTTGCCAGGGGGTGGCCCAGGGCCAGCGGGTGGGTAGGTGCAGGACGGGTGTGCGTGCGGGTCGGGCCAGTCGGGCGGGCACGGCGATGATTCGTCGGCGCAGGGTCGCGCCCCGGGCCACCGCGTAGCGAGGCCCGGTGAGGGTGCCGGCGGCGCGCAGCAGGTTGTGCGCGATCGCCGCGGCGAGGACCCAGGCGGAGTTCGCGCCGAACCGGCCGGAGGGCATGTGGGCCAGGGGCCCGTCGATCAGGTCGGCGAACACGGTCTCGATGACGGCGTGGCGGCGGTGGATGATGTCGGCCTGCGCGGTGGGCAGCTCGGTGTTGGTGAAGAACGGGTGATACCGCCACACCGGAAACAGCGCGTCGGGGTAGCGGGCGTCGCGGACTCGGCGCACCACCAGCCGGGCGGTGATCCGGTCGTTGGTGACGGCGAAGGCGGTGTAGAGCACCTCGGCGACTTCGGCGTCAGAGATCCACGCCCCGGTGTCGGGGTCTGGCACCGCGCCCGGGTAGCGCACCGGGGTCCAGGCCGTCTCCGGAATGGAATCGATCGCCCGCTGAATGGCCCGATTCTTGGTCATCACCAGCGAGAACTCGGCGTTGCCGCGCAGGCAGGCGCGCACCACCGCGCGGCTACCGTAGGCCGAGTCACCGCGCACCAGGATCTTCCCCGTAGCGCCGGCGGCGCGGGCGGTGGCGATGGCCTGGGCGACCATCCGCCCGGCGCCCTTGCCTGAGCCGGTCTTACCGGCCCGTAGCCGCATCCCGGCGAGCACCGGCGCGCACCCCGGGGTGCTGATCGTGGTGGCCAGCGGGGAGAGGCCCTTGCGGAGTACCTGCTTGCCGGCGATCTTGGTGTGGCCGTAGGAGGCGCCCTGCTTGGCCCGCCCGTAGACCGGGCGCAGCAGCGAGTCGATGTCGATGTAGGCCTGGCTTGCGATGCCGGCCAGCACCTGGGTGCGCCCGGTCAGGGCGACCAGGTGCGCGCGCAGCACCGACTCCAGTTGGCGGGCATGCCCGAAGCTGAACTCCCGCAACAGCGCCCCGAGAGTGGAGGGTGCGTAGACACCGTCGAACAGGATCGGCATCCCACCAGCGCGCAACACGTCCAGATCGTCGATGCTGTCCGCGCCCGCGCACATGCCGGCGACAACGGCCAGCAGCTTGGGCGCTGGGTTGGCCGAACCGGACTTGATCCGCGGTGTCTTGATCGACACCTTCTCGCCGAGGATCTCCGGCAGCCCCGTCTGCTCGGCCAACGTGAGCACCGGCACCAGCCCGGCATGCGACACGAGATTGTCCTCATCGAAGCGCGCGGAACCGACGGTGAACCTGTGGGACACTCGCACTGGAAGTGCCTCTCTCGAGCCGGGTCTGTTGGTGCCTAGTGTCTTGTAATCGAAGGCTGTTTACTTGCCGTTGTTGTCGACCAGCTTCTTGATGTTCCCCTGGACAACCCGGACCTTGGCGAGAATCTCATCGGCAGTGGCGGTCCACATGAATGGCTTCGGGTTGGCGTTCCAGCTTGCGATGTAGTCGCGAATCTGCCTGATCAAGGTAGCGACGCTGGAAAACGTGCCCCGACGGATCGACTGACGCGTGATGATACCAAACCAAATTTCAATCTGGTTGATCCAGGACGACCCCACCGGTGTGAAGTGGAAGTGCACGTTCTGGTTGCTGCCCAGCCAGTCCATCACCTCCGGGGTCGTGTGCGTCGATAGGTTGTCCAACACGACGTGAACATCCTTGTCGGCGTGCGGTGCGACGGCCTTCTTGAGGAAGGTCAGAAACGTGGCACCGTTCCGGTTGAGCTGGCATTCTCCAAACACTTCGCCCGTTCCCACGTTGAGCGCGGCGAACAGATTGGTCGTGCCGTGCCGGACGTAGTCGTGGGTGCGCTTCTCGGTCGCCGCAAACGTGATCGGCAACATCGGCTGAGTCCGATCCAGCGCCTGGACCTGTGTCTTCTCGTCCAGACTCAGCACCACCGCTCCACCCGGCGGGTCCAGGTAGAGCCCCACCACATCGGCAACCTTCTCCGCAAAGTTCGGATCCCTGCTGATCTTGAAGGTTTCCTGCCGGTGCGGTGTCAGTCCGCAGTCCCGCCACAGCGTCGCCACATACGCGTGCGACACCGCGACGCCCTCGCTCCGGCGGATGTAGGCCGCCATCTCCCGGCTCGACCAGTGCGACAAGCCCAACTCTGAGGGTTATTCAGCCGTTGCGTAGAAATGTAGTGCAACAA
>JBHELN010000296.1:0-4887 GCA_046263115.1 Pseudonocardiaceae bacterium
GCGGATCCGGAGCACGTAGCGCGCTGCCCACCACAGCGAGCAGTTGGTCGGATCCTCGGTGAGGATGAGCTCGCGGTGGGGCTCGATGTGTTGCCGGCGCGCCAGCCGCTGCGCCGACCGGCCGCGGCCGACCGCCTCCGGGGACGTGGGCCGCTGATCGGAGTGATCGACTTCATGCTCGTCGGGGATGTCGCGCTGGCCCGGTCGCAGCCGGCTCTGCCCGTCGCGGGCCGGCTCGGGTAGCCGCCGCACCACCCAGAACAGCATTGCGCTGGGGATCACCAGCCACCAGAACGCGAACCGCCACCCGATGGCCGCGGCGATCTCACCGGAGAAGGCGAACCCGATCCCGGTGCCGATCAGCTCCCCGCCGAGGATGTAGCCCAGCATCCGGGCTCGGCTCCCCGGCGGGAAGAAGTCCCCGGTCAGGGAGGCAATTGTCGGGCCGGTGGTGGCGGTGACCACTCCCAGGGCGGCTCGGGACAGCAACAGCCACAGGTACGATGTCGCCGCCCCGGCGAATAGCATGGCAACCGCCCAGCCCAGGATGCTGACCGCGAGCAGCTGGGTCCGCCGCATTCGGTCGGTGAGCACGCCGATCGGGACCGTGGCCGCCGCGGCCGCCACCGATGTCACCGACACCAGCAGCCCGATCTCGGTGTTGTTGACCTGAAACGCCTGTTTGAGGTTGTCCGCGGTGGCTGACAGCGTCGCGAAGTCAGCACCCGGCAGGCCCAGCGCGGCGGCTAGCACCAGCACCACCCGCGTGCGAGCGGGACCGCCGATTACCTCCTGGGCGCGCGCTAGCAAACCCCTACCCACTCGGCGGGCGGCCGTGTCTAGTCTCATCACGCTGTATTCACTGGCATCGCTCGACGTCGCACCGTCTTGCCTGTACCCGGTGCGGCTGCTGCTGCCACGCTCGACATGACACCCCACCCATCAGCATCGACAGACCTGCCCCTTGTCGTGATTCCACCGGCAGACCGGGAACGTGGCCGGTTCCGGGAGTGGTCGGGTGATTCGGCGACACTGCAGCCGAACCGTTCAAAACAAAAAGAACCGCAGATTCGGCGGCGTATCCGCGGCGGCGAACAATGCGATTAGCCGCCGCCGTCAGCTTCGCGTCCTGAGAGGGCAACGTTCACCGGATTTCGGCGGCGGCATAACTCAAGCTCGCGCTTGGCTCGATCCGAAACCGTCAGCCGCCGCCGGCACGCTGGTGCCACGCAGGCCCCTGCGGCGCACTACCCATTCGCAAGATCTTGATTTCGCGTACCACTGCGGGGAACTCTTTTACCGCCAATGCCACCAGACCCAGCAGGCTGAGCGCCATGAATATTTTCTTGGCCACACTGCCCTCCCTTTTCTCGTCACCCAGCGCTTTCGCCGTGCCGGTCAGCCCGGCGACAGATTCGGCATGATCTTCAGTATCGCGTTGTGCCTTTTCGGGTGGATCCCGGTTGAGCGCCGCGCGTCGGCGGTGCCATCTTTATGATGCCCGGGCTGCTTGTGATAGGGACCCTTGTTGCCCTCGTGAATTCCTCTGACGTGCGTCGGCGTGTCGATCTTCACGTCGGGCTTTCCGACCCGGATCTTGCCCATTTCTGCTCCTTTAGCGTTGTTCGGTGAGCTCTGCGAAGAACCGCGAGATCTCCGGCCATACCCGGCTGCCGCCGGACAGGCCCTTCCACTCCCCGCGCACCACGGCGACCAACCGGAAGCAGTCGTCGATCGGCACGAGCCAGTGGTGCTGCTCGCCGCGCGCGGTGTTGACCAGCAGCGCCTGCACGTCAGCCGCCAGGGTGCGAAGCTGCGGGCAGCTCTGAACCACCTCCGCCCACGCCTGCGGGTCCACCTCCCATTGGGCCGCCCCCGCCGGGCTGGGGTAGTGCGCGATTACTCGGCCGTCCGCGCGCGGCACGAAGAACGCAAGGCCAACCGGAACGCCCAGATCCTTCGTCGGCACCGCGGGTAGCCGGACTCGCCGCCGCGGCACCAGCCGGTAGTGCCCCTTGCTGGACGCCCCCTTGTCGAAGAGCAAAGAGCAGGCCTGGCAGCAGCACATCACCTCGCCGCGGTCGGTATCCAGCAGGTGCCGATGCCCCGGCAGCACCGGGACGCTGCATAGTTCGCACCGCTCCTCGGATTCCTGCCGCCGGGTCGAGGCGCGCCGGATGACCCGCTCCAGCGCGCCGGTGCTGGGATGCCGGCATGGTGCGCTGGCCAGTTCTGTCATGGCCTGACCCCGCTGGCCGCCGGCCGCGGCATCAGGGCGTCGAGTGGGACGAACGCCGCCTCAGGCCGCCCGGCCGCCGGCGCCCGCGCGACTTCCGAGAGCTCCGGTGCGACGGCCAGCACGGCCTCGCGGACCGCGTCCTCCACGCCCGCCGACGAACATCCCTTGATCGACAGCCGTACCGTCGCGACGCCCTGGTCAATGCCGGCGAGCTCCACGTCCCCGCCGCGTTCCTGCAACGCCGGCCGCAGCTCGTCCAGCGCGTGGGTGACCCGGCATTCCACCGGGTCGGGGTGGACGCCGTGCAGCACCAGCAGGTGGTCCAGCAGCTCGTCACCGGTCAGCGCCGCCAGCACGTCCGGCGCGTCGTTGGCGCAGGCAACAGCCCGGGCCAGCGCCTCGCCGTAGACCTCCGCCAGCGCCGACACCGCGTCCAGCGCTAGCTCACCGGACGGGCCGGGGATGGCCTCCACCTGGGCGAGCAGCTCGTCGAGCCGGATGAGCCGTTCACGCACCGCGGTATCATCAAGCCTGCCGAGCCTCGGGCCCGTTTCGTCGCCGCACTCAGCCATGGCTGGCACCGAACATTGGTGAGTGCAGCTTCTTCAGAACGCGTCCCCCGCCTAGATGCATATGCACCCCGCAGGGCAGGCACGGGTCGAAGCTGCGCACCGCCCGCATGATGTCCACGCCCCGGAAGTTCTCCGGGCTGTTCTCCTCGAAGATCGGCATGTCCTGCACCGCGTCTTCGTACGGACCCGGGGTGCCGTAGCTGTCCCGGGGGCTGCCGTTCCACGGCGTCGGCGGGTACGGGTGGTAGTTCGCGATCTTGCCGTCCTTGATGACCAGGTGATGGGACAGTACGCCGCGGACGGCCTCGTGGAACCCGCAGCCGATCGCCTCGTCCGGGACCGAGAAGTTGTTGAAGACTTTGGTGTCGCCGCCGTGGATGAGCTCCAACGACATCTCGATGAAATGCACGGCCAGTGCCGCTGAGTAGGCCACGAAGTACGTCCGGGCCCGGTTGCGCTCCAACGCGTTGGACCACTTCGGGATCTTCCACTCCAGCGTCATCTCAGGGAGCTTGTCGCTCTTGGGTAGCGAGATCAGCACGCTGGAGCCGGTGGACTTGACGTACTCGGTGTCGACAAGCCCCGCCAACGCTGTCGACCACAGCCGGGCCAGCGGGCCACCGCCGGTGTCCAGCGCGAGGTGATCGCCGGTGCGCTTGTCGAACCAGCGCGGGCTCATCACCCAGCTGTAGTTGCCGTCGAAATCGCGTTTCTGCGGTACCGGCAGGGTCGTCTGGTTCCACGGGTGGCGAATGTCGACCGGGTTGCCCAGTGGATCGTGAGTGACGAAGGGCTTCTCGTTGACCCAGTCGTCGTAATAGGAGCTGCCCAGCAGGATCCGAATGCCCAAGTTGATGTCAACCAGGTCGGTGGTGACCAGCTGGCCGTCGACGACTACCCCCGGTGTCACCTTCATCTGCCGGCCCCAGTCCGTCATGTGCTCATACTTGTAGTCACAGGCGGTCGGGTCCTGGAACGCGCCCCAGCAGCCGAGCAAGATGCGCCGCCGTCCGACTTCCTCGTACCCGGGCAGCGCCTCGTAGAAGAAGTCGAACACGTCGTCGTTCATGGCGACGGCCTGCTTGACGAAGTCCAGGATCGACAGCATCCGGGTGAGGTAATCCGTAAACAGCGTCGGTTCCGGCATGGTGCCCACCCCGCCGGGATAGACGGTCGACGGGTGCACGTGCCGGCCTTCCATCTTGCAGAACATCTCGCGGGTGGTCCGGCTGACTCTCAACGCCTGCTTGTAGACCTCGCCGACGAACGGGTTGTACGCGCGCATGATGTCGGCGATAGTCCGGTAGCCGTGGATGCCCGCGTTGCGTGCCTCAGTCTTCTCCGCCCGGGCGAGCACGCTGGGGTTGGTGTCCTTGACCATCGCCTCGCAGAAGTCGACGAATACCAGGTTGTCCTGGAACAGGGTGTGGTCGAACATGTACTCCGCGGCCTCGCCGAGGTTGAGGATGTGCTCGGCCAGCGGCGGGTTGTCGATCCCGTAGGCCATGTTCTGGGCGTAGACCGAGCAGGTGGTGTGGTTGTCACCGCAGATCCCGCAGATCCGGCTGGTGATGAACCCCGCGTCCCGAGGGTCCTTGCCCTTCATGAACACGGAGTAACCGCGGAACAGCGACGACGTGCTGTGGCACTGCGTCACCTTCTTGTTCGTGAAATCGATCTTCGTGTAGATGCCGAGGTTGCCAATGATGCGGGTGATCGGATCCCACGACATGTCCACGATCTGGGGGGGCTTGCGCTGGGTCTGGGCCTGCTCGGTTGCCGTCATGGCCGCGTTCCTCCTGTTGCTTGGCTAGTGGTGGGTCTCGGTTGGCCCGGTCAGGGGCGCCAGCGCGGGTTGTAACCGCTGGTCAACGCAGGACCGTTGTGGTGCCATTTCGGTTCGTGGTTGAGCGTGATGTTGGTGATGGTGCGCATCCGCCGGATGAACGCGCCGTAGGGCTTGTTCAGCAGCGACGACAGGCTGCCGCCCGGGGGGGCGTCCATGAACGGCATAAACTTGTCCGGGAAGCCCGGCATGGTGCAGCCGATGCAGATGCCGCCGACGTTGGGGCAGCC
>JBHELN010000297.1:0-3452 GCA_046263115.1 Pseudonocardiaceae bacterium
GAACAGATCACCGGTGAGGGCGAAACCGACCATGCCCGCCAGGAACAGCATCAGCAGAGCGTGAAAGTAACCTTCCACCTCGTCGAAGTAACGCCAGGTGTAGATCAGCGCGGCGGTGACCAGCGACGCGATCAGGGTAGCCAGCCCGGCACCAATCCGGTCGACGACGAAGACCACTCCGACACTGGAGCCGTGTACGGGTGAGTAGCCTCCCAGCCAGCTGACCACTCGCCGGGAACCGGTGGTGACGAGCAGCACCACCGCTCCGGCGAGCCCCAGCAGGCTGCTGAGCAGCGACGCCGCGTCGATCACCAACCGGGGCACGAATCGGCCGCTGGCGGCCAGCACCGTCGCGGCCAGCAGGGGCACCGCCACCAGCAGGGGCGGTAGCGCCTC
The DNA here is from genome assembly GCA_046263115.1 of Pseudonocardiaceae bacterium. Classification (GTDB taxonomy): domain Bacteria; phylum Actinomycetota; class Actinomycetes; order Mycobacteriales; family Pseudonocardiaceae. The sequence goes on from JBHELN010000297.1 coordinate 397, forward strand.
CACGGTCGGCCACACCGGTCAGTCCCGCAGCGCGCGCAGCTCGTCGGGATCGACGGTCCCGTGCCGCTTGTGGATCTGTATGGTCAGCGCGAGCAGTACCGCGGTGACCGTCGCAGAGACCACGATGTCGGTAAGGCTCAACGCCTGCACCACCGGATCGACGACCCGAGTGCCGACCGGTATGTCGCCGAACACCGGCGCGGTGGCGCCGGCCCGGAAGCCGACGGCCAGCAAAAGGACGTAGGTGGCGGACTGGGCAACCGTCAGGCAAGCCACTGTGTGCACGAGATTGCGGCTGGTCACCAGGCCATAGCAGCCCACCAGAAATAGCCAGCCGGCCACCAGGTAGGGCAGCGTGGTCATCGTTGGTCCTCATCGCCCGCAATGATGCTCGAACCCGCAAGCGGTTCTTCGGCGCTAATGCTCGAACCCGCAAGCGGTTCTTCGTCGCGCCGCAGCACGACCGCCTGTTCGAGGAATCCGGACAGCAGGAGCACGATCGCGGCCGCCACCACCACCCCGACAGCGCCGTTGAGCAACGCGACCGTCCCGCCGGAGAGCAGGTCACCGAGGCTTCCCTTGGGCAAGAAGTTGACCAGGAAAGCACCTCCGACCACCAGACCCACCAGACCGATCGCGGCGAAGGCGGCCGCGCCCACCGATTCGATGATCTCCAGCACGGTTGGCGGTGCGGCACGCCGGAGCGCTACATACCGCCCGGCGACGTAGAGCAGATGCCAGCCGGTGGCCAGCACCACCCCGCCCTGGAAGCCCCCGCCAGGGCTGAGCTGGCCGTGCGCGATCACGTACAGCCCAACTAGGACAGTTACCGGCAGCAGCAGGTACCCGGCCAGCCCGGTGGTCGGCAACACCCGGCCGGCACCGCGCCGCCCGATCTCGCGCTCTTCAGGTGCCGGGCGCAGCAGCACGACTGTGCCGATTACCGAACCGAACAGGATGAACTCCTCCCCTAGGGTGTCGACCCCGCGTTGGTCGAAATTCACCGAGGAGACCACATTCGCCGTCGCACGCTGCCCAGTAGCTACTGCCACCGCGCGGTCACCGTAGGGATGGAACTCGGAGCCGAAACCCGGCAAACCCCGCGCCGCGAGGAAGAACAACACGGCGAAGGTCGGCGCCACCACGACGAACAGCACCAGCCGCAACCGGCGGCTCATCGCGAACCGTCGACCTTCTGAATCGTGAGCATGATCATCAATGGCACCACGGCGGTGCCGATCGCCAGCTGAGACAGCGCCACATCGGGCGCCTGCACGGTCATGAACAAGATCGCCAAAGTCAGCCCGAACACCGACAGCGTGACTGCCTGCCGGGCCGGCTGCTGAGTCAAGGCGACCACCGTGCCGGTCACCGCGACCAGCCCTAACGCCAGGAAGACCAGCAGCATCATGTGGCTGAATCCGTATCGATCAATCCATCGCGCTGCGCGATGGCCCGGCCGAAGGCGGCCACCGTGACCGCTCCGCTGCCGATCAACAGCACGCCGATCAGGACCAGCTTGACCGCCGAGAAGCTCAACCCCTCGTGCACCACCAGCGCAGCGATGATCAGTGGCGTGCCCAATGACGACGCCGGACCCAGATAGTGCAGACGCAAGTAGGTGTCGCGGGCCGTCAGCAGGCCGAGGCAGCCCAACGCCACCCCAGCGATTCCCAGCACGAGCAGCACGATCTCCAGGACAGTCACGGTGCCACCCGGGTCACTGCCGTACCACCAAGCGGGCGAACACCAGGGACCCGGTCAATGACAGCGCGGCCAGCACCAGACCCGCGTCCACGTACGAGCCGCGTTGGTATCCCTCGGACAGCAGCAGCATGTCCAGCGTGGCGACCACACCGGCCATCGCCAAGCCGGCGAGCCGGTCCAGGACGGGTCCGCGACCGGCCACCACCACCGCCGGCAGCATCCCCACGACCAGCAGCACAGCCGCCCCCACCAGCCATCCGTTCAGCGCCGCATCGACCTTTCCAGCAAGCCCCCGTCGGCGCGGATGCCATGCATCACCAGTGTGGCAGGGTGACTGCTGCTGTCTACCACGAAGCTGCCCGGACTCAGGCTCAACAGCAGCCCGCCCACCGCCTGCCAGCTTTCCTCGCGCAGCTCATCGGGCTGACCTGCGAGTTGCAGGGTCCGCAGGGCACCCTCCTGGGACGCCCGCTGGGTCGGCACCCGCCAGATCAACCGGACCAGCAACCAGGTGTCGGCCAAAACCGCTGCCGGCAGCCGCAGCAGCACGGCTGGCCAACCCCGCGGCACCGCGAAGCGAGAGCCGGTCATTCGACGCGCTAACACTGTTGCGCCACCCGCGATAGCACTCAACAACGCCCCGAGCACGATCTCGGACCCGGAGCGCTGAGACACCAACGCCAGATAGCCGGCGAGGAGCAATATCCCCCACACCGCCGCTTCGGCGACCAGAAATCGCCTACGTCTCCCCACTCCACGATCAAACCACGCCAAGGCGCCACTCAGTGCATTCTGTTTGCCGACCGCGACGGGTTGGCCCGGAAAGCGGGCCATGCCTGGTTGATCACGGCGGCGGTGGGCACCGCGATGATGGCTCCGACAATCCCGGCGAGCACGGTGCCGACGGCGAAGGCCAGGCCGATCGCAAGCGGGTGCAGCCGCACGTAGCGTCCGACGATCAACGGCTGGAGCAGGTGAACCTCGAGCTGGCTTTCCACGATCAGGATCGCGAGGAGGGTCAGCGCGACCACCCATCCTTGGGTGCCGAACGTGACCAGGACGGCCAGGCCGCCCGCAACCAGCGCGCCGACGAACGGAATGAAACTACCCAGGAATACCAGCACGGCTAGCGGGAGCGCCAATGGCACGCCTAACAGGAACATGGCCAGACCGATCACGATGCCGTGAATGGTGGCGATAACCGCAGTGCCGCGCACATAACCCGTCGTGGTAGCCCAAGCCGCCTGCCCGGCCGCGTCCGCTCGACGTACGTCCCGCGGCGGCAGTGGACTGATCAGCCAGTGCCAGATCCGTTCGCCGTCGTAGAGGAAGAAGAAGGTGATGAAGAG
>JBHELN010000298.1:0-4833 GCA_046263115.1 Pseudonocardiaceae bacterium
CCTCGCGAGGAGGGCTTCGTGCACGCCGGCGGTGTCGGCGCCGGGCATTTCGCCAAGATGGTGCACAACGGCGTGGAGTACGGCCTGATGCAGGCCTACGCGGAGGGCTTCGAGCTGCTCGAGGCGGTCGACGTGGTCAGCGACGTGCCCGCGGTGCTCAAAGCGTGGCAGCGCGGCACGGTGGTCCGCTCCTGGCTGTTGGAGCTGCTGGTAGCGGCTCTGGACGCTGACCCGAAGCTGGCGCGGCTTCGGGGCTGGGTCCAGGACTCCGGTGAGGGTCGCTGGACGGTGCAGGAAGCGATCAACCACGCGGTGCCCGCACCGGTGATCTCTGCGGCGCTGTTCGCCCGGTTCGCCTCCCGGCAGCCCGACTCACCGGCGATGCGCGCGGTGGCGGCGTTGCGCCATCAGTTCGGTGGTCATGATGTGCAGGCCGCCGGCCCCGATCAGTCGTCGTAACCGCCATGTATGTCCGGCAGCTTGAGGTGACCGATTTCCGGTCCTGGGAGCACGCCGAACTCGACCTCGAACCGGGCATCTCGGTGCTGGTCGGCGCGAACGGGGAGGGCAAGACGAACCTGATCGAAGCGCTGGGCTACCTGTCCACCTTGAGCTCACACCGGGTGGCTGCCGACGCGCCACTGGTGCGTCACGGGGCCGCGCGGGCCATCGTGCGCACCGCGGTCGTCCACGCCGGCCGGGAGCTGATCGTGGAGCTGGAGATCACCCCAGGGCGGCCCAACCGGGCCCGGATCAACCGCTCCCCGGTGCCGCGGCTGCGCGACGTGCTCGGTGTCCTGCGCACCGTCCTGTTCGCGCCCGAGGACCTGGCCCTGGTCCGCGGGGATCCGGCGCAGCGTCGCCGATTCCTCGACGACCTGCTGGTGCTGCGCGCACCCCGGCTGGCCGGTGTGCAAGCCGACTACGACAAGGTGCTCCGCCAACGGGTGGCACTGCTCAAGTCCGCCGGCGCGGCGCGCCGTTCCGGCGGCGGGGCAGCTGATCTGCGAACTCTGGGCGTCTGGGATGGCCACCTTGCCCGGCACGGCGCGGAGTTGCTGGGCGCCCGGCTGGATCTCGTCGTCGAGCTGGCCCCGTACGTCGATGCGGCCTATCGTGCGGTGGCCCCGGAGTCGGCCGCGGCCCGTCTCGAATATCGCAGCAGCCTGGGTACCGCGTTGCCCGCTGACGTGCAAGCTGCGATGCACGAGACGGGTAAGGCGGACGTCGAGGCACTGGAGGTGGCGATGCTCGCCGAACTGGCCCGGGTGCGCTCCACTGAGCTGGAGCGCGGGGTGTGCCTGGTCGGGCCGCACCGCGACGACCTGGAGCTCGGTCTGGGGAAGCTGCCCGCCAAGGGCTACGCCAGCCATGGCGAGTCCTGGTCGTTCGCGCTGGCCCTGCGGCTGGCCAGCTACCAGTTGCTGCGCAGCAGTGGTGCCGAACCGGTGCTGCTGCTCGATGACGTCTTCGCTGAGCTGGACACCCACCGCCGAGCCCGACTGGCCGAGGTCGCTGCGGCGGCCGAACAGGTCGTGATCAGCGCCGCGGTGCCGGCCGACGTGCCTGCTCAGCTGCGCGGTGCGCGGTTCGACGTGCACGGTGGGGAGGTGCACAGTGCCTGATGCCCCCGATGACAGGGCCTCAGTTGGGGATAACCCTGTGGATAGTGTGGACAAGTCGATGTTCGACGTATCGCCGACTCCCGAGCCGAGTCCAGCCCAGACACCGGCTGACCCCCCGCGAGGAGTGGATTTGGCCCGCGCCGCGCTCGAATCCGCGCGTGCCGCCCGGCGCAGACCGAGCGGTCAGCGGGCGGTTCCCCGGCGGCGCCGCGGCTGGTCCGGTCCTCGGCCGGATGACCGGGACCCGCAGCGGCTGGGCGCGCTGGCCTCGCGGATGGTCGCAGATCGCGGCTGGGGGGACCGGGTGTCGGCCGGTGCGGTATTCGGGCAGTGGGCGAAGCTGGTGGGTGCCGATGTCGCCGAGCACGCCCAGCCGATGTCGCTGCAGGACGGGGAACTGCTGGTCCGCGCCAGTTCCACCGCCTGGGCAACCCAGCTGCGGCTGCTCCAGCGGCAACTCATCGCCCGGATCACCGCCGGTGTCGGTCCCGGTGTGGTCACCCGGATCCGGGTACAGGGTCCGGCGGCGCCGAACTGGGTGCACGGCCCCCGCCACGTCCGCGGCCGCGGCCCCCGCGACACCTACGGCTAACCCATGCCCGGCGTGTCGCGCCCTGACGCCCCGTGTGTCGCGCCCACATGTACCGCATGTCGCGGCCTGGTGCCCGAGCGTGCCGGCAGAGCCACTGACAGGCCAGCAGGCGCGGCGGCGCCACTTCTCGGCCGTCCGGACCTGGGCCGACGCGAATTAACCTCGCTGTGACGAGATGAGCGGTGTCCCTGACCCGCTTCTGTCGGGGGGGACCAGTAGAATCATTAGGGACACCTCGGTTCTGCGGTGGGCCCCAGGGCGCGACCGCAGTCGTTCCGGCCGACCGGTGGTCGCAGCCGACCGCGGCGAGCGCTTTTCTTGCCCTCTCGCGGCGGGCTCCGCAGCACAACGCAGCACCACAGCAACAGGACATCACAACGGCAAGGAGATACCGAGGACCGTGGCCGCCAAGAAGAACGACTACAGCGCGTCCTCAATCACCGTCCTCGAAGGACTTGAAGCCGTCCGCAAGCGCCCCGGGATGTACATCGGATCCACCGGTGAGCGGGGCCTGCACCACCTGGTCTGGGAGGTGGTGGACAACGCCGTCGATGAGGCGATGGCGGGTTACGCGACCAAGGTCGAGGTCACCCTGCTCGCCGATGGTGGTGTCCGGGTGTCCGATGACGGCCGCGGCATCCCGGTGGACATGCACCCGGTGGAGCGCCGACCGGCGGTCGAGGTCGTACTCACCACGCTGCACTCCGGTGGCAAGTTCGACGGTGCCTCCTATGCCGTCTCCGGTGGCCTGCACGGTGTGGGGGTCAGCGTGGTCAATGCGCTTTCTAGCACCCTGGATGTGGAGATCAGGCGGGACGGGTTCGTCTGGCGGCAGCGTTACGAGGACTCCAAGCCGGCGCACCCGCTGCGCAAGGGCGAGCCGACCCGCAAGACCGGCACGACGCTCACTTTCTGGGCTGATCCGGGGATCTTCGAGACCACCGCTTACAACGCCGAGACGGTGGCGCGCCGCCTGCAGGAGATGGCCTTCCTCAACAAGGGCCTGACGATCGTGCTGCGCGACCAGCGCGTCAACGGCAGCAACGAGACCGAGGACGCCGCGGGCCAGACCGCTCAGATCAAGGAGCGCGTCTTCCACTACCCCGGCGGCCTGGAGGATTTCGTCAAGCACATCAACAACTCGAAGGACCCCATCCACCGCAAGGTGATCGGCTTCGAGGCCGGTGGCGACGGCATGCAGGTCGAGGTCGCGATGCAGTGGAACGCCACCTACACCGAGTCGGTCTACACCTTCGCCAACACGATCAACACCCACGAGGGCGGTACCCACGAGGAGGGCTTTCGCTCCGCGCTGACCAGCGTGGTCAACCGCTACGCGCGGGACAAGAAGCTGCTCAGGGACAAGGACTCCGCGCTGACCGGTGACGACGTGCGCGAGGGCCTGGCCGCGATCGTGTCGCTCAAGCTCAAAGAGCCCCAGTTCGAGGGCCAGACCAAGACCAAGCTCGGTAACACCGACGCGAAGTCGTTCGTCCAGCGCACGTGCAACGAGTGGCTGATCGACTGGCTGGAGCGTAACCCCACCGAGGCCAAGACGATCATCAACAAGGCGGTCTCCTCGTCGCAGGCCCGGATGGCGGCCCGGCGGGCCCGGGAGTTGGTGCGCCGGAAGTCAGCGGGTGATCTGGGCGGTCTGCCCGGCAAGCTGTCCGACTGCCGTTCCACCGACCCGTCGCGCAGCGAGCTGTTCATCGTGGAGGGTGACTCGGCAGGCGGCTCGGCGAAATCCGGCCGGGACTCGCTGTACCAGGCGATCCTGCCGATCCGCGGAAAGATCATCAACGTCGAGAAGGCACGGCTGGACCGAGTACTGAAGAACACCGAGGTGCAGTCGTTGATCACCGCGCTGGGCACCGGTATTCACGACGAGTTCGACCTGGCCAGGCTGCGATACCACAAGGTCGTGCTGATGGCCGACGCCGATGTGGACGGTCAACACATCCGCACCCTGCTGCTGACGTTGCTGTTCCGGTTCATGCGCCCGTTGGTCGAGCACGGTCATGTGTTCCTCGCCCAACCACCGCTGTACAAGATCAAGTGGCCGCGGATAGAACCGCAGTACGCCTATTCCGATCGGGAACGTGACGGGCTCATCGAGGCGGGCATCGCGCAGGGCCGCAAGCTACCGAAGGAAGACGCGATCCAGCGCTACAAGGGCCTCGGTGAGATGAGCGCCAAGGAGCTGTGGGAGACCACCATGGACCCGGCCAACCGGGTCCTGCTTCAGGTCACTCTGGATGACGCCGCGACAGCCGATGAACTGTTCAGCGTCTTGATGGGTGAGGACGTGGAGTCGCGCCGGTCGTTTATCACCCGAAATGCCAAGGACGTCCGCTTCCTTGACGTCTAACCCCGCACGTCGGGTCGCTCGCGAGTCACTTCGGCCACCGGGTCTTTGGTCCCCAATACCCCGTGGCTCTGGCGGAAGCGGCGGTAGCTGTAGATCAGCAGCGCAAGTAGCACGATGCCGGACACGATCAAGCTGGAGCCGGTCGCCACACCGCCGAATGGCAGCGACGGCACCAAAATCCACGCCACCCCAGCTGCGACGAGCGCCAGCCCGCACAGCGCTGTCGCACTGATCCGCAGTGGTGC
>JBHELN010000299.1:0-3247 GCA_046263115.1 Pseudonocardiaceae bacterium
ACCCGCCACAGTGCTTCCAGCACGATCGCGCTGGTCATCTTCGACTGACCTTGTTCTCGCTCAGTGAAGACGATGGGCACCTCCACGACGGTGAAGCCGGCGCGCATTGAGCGCCATGCCAGGTCGACTTGGAAGCAGTAGCCCTGCGAGGCCACCGTACTCAGGTCGATGCTGTCCAGTACGTGACGCCGGTAGGCGCGGAACCCGCCGGTCAGGTCGTTGATGCTCACTCCCAACGCGGTGCGGGAGTAGTAGTTGCCGCCGCGGGACAGCCACTCCCGGTATCGGGGCCAGTTCGCCACCTGCCCACCACGGACGTAACGCGAACCCAGAACCACATCCGCCTCGCTGGCGGCATCGGTACCGGCGCCCAGCGCGTCCAGTAGCCGGAGCAGGTCTTCGGGGGCATGAGATCCGTCGGCATCCATCTCGACCACGACGTCATAGCCGCGTTCCAGTGCCCACCGGAACCCGGCTACGTACGCGGCGCCTAGACCCGCTTTGGTGGCGCGGTGCAGGACATGCAGCCGGGTGTCGGCGGCGGCGAGATCGTCGGCCAAATCTCCGGTGCCGTCAGGACTGTTGTCGTCCACGACCAGCGCATGGGCGTCAGGTACCGCGTCGTGTAGCCGGTTCAGCACCACTGGCAGGCTGGCCCGCTCGTCGTAGGTCGGTATCACCACGACGGTTCGACCGACCCCTTCGACGTAGCCGTCGCGCTGATCCGTCATCGACGTCCTCCTTCGCCGGCGCGCCTCGTCGATTCCCGCTGCTCGGTCTGCCGTGCATGATCAGGGCCGCCGCAACTCCCACCACACCCAGCGCCGCCAGTGCCCACTCCGGTGCGGGACCGAGCCGGGTCGCGAGCGTAGTACCGGAGCGAAGCGGGACCCGAGACACCAGGGCATCTGGAGTGAACAGCTTGGTTTGCTGCTTGACGGTACCGTCTGGGGCGATCACCGCGCTGACCCCACTTGTCGCCGCGACGAGAACGGTGCGACCGTGTTCCACCGCGCGAACGCGGGAGATGGCCTGCTGCTGGTAGGTCATCTGAGTGAAGCCGAAGGTGGCATTGTTCGTCGGAACGGCAAGCACCTGGGCGCCCGAGCGAATGCTCTGGCGCACCAGATCGTCAAAGACCACCTCGTAGCAGGTCGCTATGCCGACGCGGACCGGTCCGATGTTGACCGCCCCGTCACCGTTTCCGGGTACGAAGTCGCTCGCCCGATCAACGTATGGGCTAAACAGCCGGAAGAAATCCCGGTAGGGTACGTATTCCCCAAAGGGCTGTACCCGCCGCTTGTCGTGGCGCTGCCCCGGCCCGGTCCGCGGATCCCACACGATCATTGTGTTGGTGTAGTGCCCGTCCTCGGTGCGCAGTACAGCGCCGACCAGGATTGGTACGCCGATCGAACGGGCTGCCTGATCGATCACCACCCGAGCGTCGGAGTTCCGTACCGGGTCGATGTCGGAGGAGTTCTCCGGCCAGATCACCAGCGCTGGCCGTGGGTAACGGCCCGCTGCGACGTCGGCCGCCAGCTGGATGGTGCGCGCGGCGTGGTTGTCCAGTACGGCGCGTCGCTGGGCGTTGAAGTCCAACCCGGCACGGGGCACATTGCCCTGGATCAGCGCGACGACCGCCTGCCGGTCATTGGCGCCCTCAGCGGTGGTCGTGGCCACGGTCAGGCTCGCTAGTAATCCGGCGATCACCGGGCCGGCCGCGAGCAGACTGGGCACCACCAACGCTGTGCGCTTGCCGGACTGGCCACCGCCTTGTGCGGCTCGACGCAGAAACTCCCCGGCACCGAACCCGGTCAGCACCACGGCCGCGGTGAGCAGCGGTGCTCCACCGATGGCTGCCACCGGGAGGAACAGCCCACTGGGCTGGCCGAAGGCCACCCGGCCCCATGGGAAACCGCCGAAAGGGGTCCGGGCGATCAACGCCTCAGCCGCCACCCACACCGCGACCGCCCACACGGGCGCAGCCGGCAGCCGGGACACTACCGCGATTCCAGCGCCCGCTAGGGCTACCACGAGCGCCTCAACGGTGGCCAGCGCAAGCCATGGCAGCGGCCCCACGAACTCCCCCGTCCACGACAGCAGTGGCACGAAGAAGCCCAGCCCGAAGGCGAAGCCGTAACCAGACCCAGCCCGGGCCGACCGCCCATGCAGCACCGCCCACAGCACCGCGAGGGCCACCGGCGCAAGCCACCACAGTTCTCGCGGCGGTGCGCCGACGTACAGCAGCAGGCCGGCACCGACTGCGGTACTGCCGGGCAGCAACCGGCGATGCCACCTCACCGCAGCGCGCCCGCCTGGTCGTACCGGACCCGACCACGATTGACAGTGCGCAGACAGCGGGATGGCTCGACGCGGGTCACCGACGTCGATCGGCTCCGGAGCTTCGGGCGGGTCGCGATCAGCGAAGCTCTCCGCGTGATGGATGGTGCGGCGGATCGTCGACGACCTCGCCGTCGACCACAGCACCCGGCGCGAACTGCGCCGGCGCGTGCCGGGACGCTGAGCGCAGCATCCACCGCCGGACCAGTGCACGGATCGGTGGCAGGAGCAGCAGCAGACCCAGGCCGTCGGATACGAAGCCCGGCAGCACGATGAGCACCCCCGCTGCCGCGATCAGTATGCCGTCGACCAGTTCGCTATGCGGTGGTCTGCGGGTCCGGATCGCCGCGATGAAGGCAGCCAGGGTGCGGGATCCCTCGCGCCGGAGCAAGATCGCCCCGATCAGCGAGGACAGGATCAGCAGGCCGATGGTCGCCAGGATCCCGATCGCGTGTCCCACTGCGATGAGGACCGCCAGCTCGATGACGGTGGCAGCGAGCAAGATCAGCAGGATCGGCACTACACAGGCTCCCGGCGCTTGGTGACTACAGCGATACACACACCTTCGCACTACCAACGAACAACACACCAACTTCGCTCCCAGACTGGCTGACCCCTTCCTGACCCTTCCTGACATGGAAACATCGGGGGTCCTTGGCGCATGTTGCCCGATATGTCTCCATGTCGGACGGGCGCAGCGGTAGGTTGGCGTGGCGACGAGGCCATCCGGTGAAATCGAGATGAAACAACTGGACGGGGGGCCTTGCCCACCGATCACGGCAGCCCTATCGTGATGTGACTCACGTGCATGACCAACCAGGGTCGGGAGGTGTGCGGCGTGTCCGGGTCGCCAACCGGGACCGCCACCGCCGCAGAATTGTTCGAGCGGCGGGTACTACCCCTTTAT
>JBHELN010000300.1:0-9486 GCA_046263115.1 Pseudonocardiaceae bacterium
GTCCCTCACGCAGCCGCTGCAGGTGCCGGCGCACTTCGTCAGCCCACGATGCCGCCTTGAACCCGAAGGTGATGGGCGCGCCGGGCTGGCCGTGCGTGCGCCCCACTTGGACGGTGTCCCGATGGGTCCGGGCCAGGTTCAGCAGGTCGGCCTCCAGCGCTCGCAGGTCGCGCCAGACCAGCGCGCCGACGGTGCGCATCACCACCCCGAACCAGCTGTCGGTGAGGTCCTGCACGGTGGCCCGGAAGTAGACGTACTCCCGGGCGTGCTCGGGCAGCACTCGCTGCAGGCCGCGGATCAGGCCAAGGGTGGAATGAGAGGTGAGGCGCGTCTGCTCGGCGATGTAGTCCAGGTCCAGCGCCGCTACCCGGGCCCCGGCGGCGATCGCCTCGCCGGCGCCCGCCGGGATGATGCCCAGCCGGGCCTGCGCCCGGGCCAGCGCCACCAGAATGTCCAGCCAGCACTGCAATCGAGCGGATTCATCGAACACCCGGGCCAGCTCGTCGGTGCCCCACAGATGGGCGTAGCCGGCCGAGTCACTCAGCCGGGTGCCCACGACGGCTCCAATGCGCGCGCCAGCCCGGTCAGCGCCTTCCGAACCTGCTCCAACGAGGAACCCCACGGCACCGACACCCAGTTCTCGCCGGCCTCGAGGTGCTCCTCCTGCAGGCAGCACTTCGTCAGCGTGCCGGGCATCGGATCTCGCTTCGGGCAAAAATCCACCATGGGCGGCTCATAGCCGTAGCACCAGCGATGGATCTGCCGGGACCGCTCGCAGCCCAGCAGCGTCCAATCCACCGCCGGCGGGCGCTCGTCCAGGTAGGACACCGTCGCGCCGGCGACGGTGACTCCGGAGCCCCGGCAGGGCAGCAGGTAGTGCCCGGCGGGATGCGTCCTGGCCAACTCCGTGAGATCCACCACCTCGCGCACCAACTCCAGCGGGGGTAGGTCCTCGGTCACCGCGATCACCCGCTGGGCCTGGTCGAACAGCTTGGCCGGCTCGGGTGGAATCACCTCGCGCACAATCACCCGGCGGGGACGGGGGTTGACGATGAAGTTGACGTGCTCGTAGCGGCCGCGCACCACCACCGCCCGGGCGCCGGGCGCACCGGCACGCGCCGCCGCGGCCAGCTCAGACGGGATCGCGGTGTCCACATCAGGCCGGTGCAGGAACGCGCAGTCCTGCGGGCCGGCCAGCACCTCCAGCTCGACGAGTGGGCTGAACAGCTCGGTCTCCGAGGCCTTGGCGACCCGCAGTACCGCAGTGCGCTCGCCATGGCGCGCGACGAGGAATCGGGTGCGGCGGTAGGCCTCGCGGCCGAGGAAATGCGCGCGCAAGGCGACCTCATCCACCGGGCCCGGCACCGTAGCCACCGCGACTCCGCGGTAACGCCCGGGAACGAGGTTCGACGCCGTCACGGCACCAACGTCCGATCCGAGCGCACGGGAGGTAACTGGAGAAAGCTCGGCCAGCGCACCGCCCGATGTTAGATCAGATAGTGGGCATGCACCTACTATCGGAAACAACAGGCAGTACGGAGGTGGGAGTGGCCGACGCGATGGCGCGGACCGGGACGGGCACGCCGGCGACGTTGAGCGAGCTGGTGCAGATCCTGCGGGACCACCCCGGCCTGCGCGGCAAGGCGGCTATCGGGCTGGTCAGCGAGGTGTTGGGGACCGCGGACTGGATCTCCGGGCCGGGTGACGACGGCGCAGCGTTGGATGCGTTGGGTGGGCAGGTGGTGGCCTGCGGGGAGGCGCTGTGGCCACCGTTCGTGGCGGCCGACCCGTACGGTGCCGGCTTCGCCGCGGTGCTCACCAACGTCAATGACCTGGCCGCGATGGGTGCGCGGCCGCTGGGCATCGTCGACACCATCGTCGGCTCCGAGGAGGTGGCTCGGGTTGTCCTGATGGGGATGCGGCGGGCCGGCGAGCTTTACGACGTACCCATCCTCGGCGGGCATCTCACGCTGCACGACGGGGCACCCGCGGTGTCGGCCTTCGGCGTCGGCACCACCCGCGGGCAGGCGCTTTCGGTGACGCGGGTGCGAGCCGGCCAGAGTCTGCTGGTGGCTGTGGCGCTGGATGGCCAGATGCGCCCGGACTTCCCGTTCTTCCGCGCCTTCACCGAGCGCGGGTCGCGATGCGCAGGAGACGTGCGGCTTTTCGCGGAGCTTGCCGAATCGGGGACATGTGTGGCGGCCAAGGACATCAGCATGGCGGGGTTGGTCGGGTCACTGGCGATGCTGCTGGAGTGCGGGCAGCACGGCGTCGTGCTCGACCTGGACGCGGTGCCGAGTCCCGCAGGCGTCGACTTGCCGGCCTGGCTGACCTGCTTCCCGAGCTTCGGATTCCTGCTCTGCGTCCCGCCAGGCCGCGAGGCGGACTGCGCGCAGCCATTCCTGGACCGCGGGTTGCACGCGGCCGTGGTGGGCCGGATCGACGACTCGGGACGCCTGGTGCTGCGACTCGCAGGTGCCTGCGCCACTGTCTTTGATCTGGCCGTCGACGACGTCACCCGGCTCGGCCGGCCCTGACGTGCCGGCTCGGTCAGCTTGCCGTGGCGATCTCGCCGAGGAGCGGGTAGACCGCCTGGAGCCCGCCGGGCCGCAGCGCGATATCGGTGGCCACGCTAAAGATGCGCGCCGCGCGATCCGGGTCGCTCCACTCGTGGCAGGCGGCGAAGTCGTGCCACTGATCGGGGGGCACCACGCCGGCGGCGGAGTAGTCCAGCTCCCGCCAGGTCACCGCGAGTTCGACGAGCTCAAGCAGCTCGTCGATGTCGAACTCAACGGTGAGCAGCCGGTCGTGGTGGTGACGCGCCGCTGGCGGCACGGAGCAGCCGGGAAGGCACCGCAGCGCCATGACCCGCCTGTTGATGCGCGGCCGGGAAACAGTCATCCAGGGGCCTCCTGGTGGCAGGGATGCTGGGATGAATGTTGCGGTCACAGTGCTCCGCCGCGTTGCAGTCGCGTTGCACGAAGGTGAAACGCGGCACTTTCGGATCGAGGAGAGCGCGAATGAACACTCGTTCGGTGGACGCGAGGTGGGATGGCGGGTTGCGGTGCCGGGTGTCTGCCGGGCGCTTCGAGCTGATCGTTGATGAGCCGGAGTCGGTCGGCGGCACGGACCAGGGCCCGCAGCCCACCGAGCTGCTGCTGGCCTCGGTTGCGTCCTGCTTCACCCTGGCGATGGCCTACGCGGCCGGCAAGCGGGGCGTCGAGCTGGCCGGCCTGCAGGTGCGAGCGACCGGGATCTACGACGGGCCGCGCTTCTCGGCGATCCGGCTGTCGGTGCAAGCCGACGCGCCCGATCCGGACGGCCTGCGCCGGTTGGTGCCCATGGCGCAGCGGTTGTGTTACGTCACCAACACCCTGCTCCGCGCCCCTGCCGTGGAATTCGAGTGCACCTAACCTCCCCGCGTGTCGCGTCCCAGTGCCCCGCGTGTCGCGCTCTCGTGGTCCCTGTGTCGCGCTCTCGTCCCCGGCGTGTCGCGCTGCCCTACGTAGACGGATCACTCCGACCTCGACCATAACCACCTCACGCCCACCGGGTCGAAAGGTGCTGAAGCATCCTGGGACCTCTGGCGGGCGCGTCCACAGATGCGCGAGCATCGATGCGATCCCCTAGCGCCGTAGGCTCGGACGTCGTGAGCGCGCCGCAGATCACGCTGACCGCCAGGCTCAGCAGCTCCGCGGTGGACGCCCGGCGGGGCGTGGTGCGGCTGCACCCGGAAGTGCTCGACGCGCTGGGGTTGCGGCCGTGGGACGCAGTGCGGCTGACCGGCGCCCGATCCAGCGCCGCGCTAGCGGCAGCCGGGCACACCGCGCCCGGCATCGTGCTGCTCGACGACCTGACGCTATCCAACGTGGGGCTGACCGACGGATCCGAGGTGGTGCTCGCGCCGGTACAGGTGCTGGCCGCGCGCTCGATCACCGTCGCCGCATCTACCCTGGTCAGTCGCGCTCTGAGCCCGGACACGTTGCGGCTCGCGCTGGCCGGCAAGGTCGTCACCGCGGGGGATGCCGTGTCACTGCTTCCGCAGGATGTGGCACCGGGGTCGGACGCCACCACCGCGCGCAGCCGGCTGGCCGCCGCTATCGGGATGAGTTGGACCAGCGAGCTGCTCACCGTGACCGCCACCGACCCGGCCGGACCCGTTGCCCCGCATCCGTCCACGGTGATCAGTTGGCGCGCCGGCCATCGCCCCGCAGAACAGCCAGGGCAACCGCCGAGCACCCCGTCCCCGGAGCTACCCGCGCCAGCCGTGACCGACCTGGTGGGCGCCCAAGACGCCGCCCGCCGGCTGGCCGAGTGGTTCGAGCTCACCTTCCGCCGCCCCGAACTGCTGCGCAGGCTCGGCGCCGGCACCCGTCTCGGAGTAGCGGTGCACGGCCCCGAAGGGGCCGGCAAGGCCACCATGGTGCGCGCGGTGGCCCGCGACGCCGGGGCTCATCTGGTCGAGCTCGCCGCCCCGAGCGCCGCTGCGCGTCAGCCGGGCGACGCCGCCCAGCAGCTGCACAATGCAATCGCCGCGGCCCGCCAGCGGCAGCCCAGCGTGCTGCTGATCACCGACGTCGAGGCGCTGCTACCGGCCACCGACCCGCCGCCGTTGGCCACCGTCGTGCTCGACGCACTGGTGCCCGCGCTGGACGGCACGGCGCTGGTCGTCACCACGGCCCACCCGGAGTCGGTGGATCCCCGGCTGCGAACGGCGCAATTGATCGATCGCGAGCTGTCGATACCGCTGCCCGATGCGCGCACGCGCACCGGACTACTCCGGGTCCTGCTCAGCGCGGTGCCGCTGGCCGCAGACGTTGACCTGGCCACGGTGGGTGAACGCACCCCGGGTTTCGTCGCTGCTGACCTCGCCGCGCTGCGCCGGGAGGCAGCTGTGCAAGCCGCGCTGCGCCACGCATCCCAACCGGGAACCGACCTGACGATCACCCAGCGGGACCTGATAGGCGCGCTGGACACCGTCCGACCCGTCTCGATGTCGACCTCGAACACCATCAACACCGGTGGCCTGACCCTGGACGAGGTCGGCGATATGACGCAGACCAAACAGGCCCTTACCGAGGCGGTGCTGTGGCCGCTGCGCTACCCCGATTCGTTCACCCGCCTCGGCGTCGACCCGCCCCGCGGGGTACTGCTCTACGGCCCGCCCGGCTGCGGCAAGACCTTCCTGGTCCGGGCCCTGGCCGGGTCGGGCGCGCTCAACGTGTTCTCCGTCAAGGGCGCCGAGCTGCTGGACAAGTGGGTCGGCGAGTCGGAACGCGCGGTACGGGAGCTGTTCCGGCGGGCTACCGACGCCGCACCCGCGCTGGTCTTCCTCGACGAGGTCGACGCGCTGGCTCCCCGCCGCGGCGGGTCCTCCGACGCCGGCGTCACCGACCGGGTGGTAGCCGCGCTGCTCACCGAGCTAGACGGGGTCGAGCCGATGCGTGACGTGGTCGTGCTCGGCGCCACCAACCGGCCCGAGCTCATCGACCCCGCGCTGCTGCGACCAGGTCGGCTGGAGCGGCTGGTGTACGTGCCGCCGCCGGACGCGCAGGCCCGCGCCGCCATCCTGAAGGCCGCAGCGCGCAATACCCCGCTGGCCGGTGGCGTCGATCTCGACGCACTCGCTGCGGAGCTGGACGGTTACTCGGCAGCGGATTGCACGGCGCTGATCCGCGAGGCTGCGCTGACTGCGATGCGGCAGTCGCTGGACGCCACTGAGGTGACCGCGGCCCAGCTGGCCGCCGCCCGCCGCGCCGTCCGCCCCTCGCTGGACCCAATCCAACTCGCCGACCTGGCCCGTTACGCACACGCTCGCGGTTAGCCGGCGCGGCCCAGCTCCCGACGAGGGGTCTGCCGGCGAGGTTCGGCGCGCCGCACCTCATGACGGATCCGTGGCCGCGGGCGTCGGTCATGGGCGTCTCGTTGTCAGTGGCGGTAATCGTTAGTGACGATCACGATAATGCCCGGGCTGGCCTCGGCAATGCCGGAAAACCGGGGCTCGGCGCGCATGCCGAACTCAGCTGCGATCGCCTCGGCACCGGCCCGCTGGTCGGTGCCCTCCTGGTAGTACACCGTGGTCGTCGGGATGATCCCCCATTGGTAGTTGCCGACCTCCACCACCGTCCAACCGGCGGCGCTGAGATCCTGCGCGGCCCGCGCGGCCAGACCGCGGATGGTGCTGTTGTTGTAGACCCGTACCTCGCCGCGGCTGGTTCCCTTCCCGCTGGCCGGAGCGGCTTGCTCAAGAGGAGCACTTTCCGCGGGCGCGGGCGCCAGGGGGGCGGGCTCCGGCGGGGCGGGAGGGGCCACTACAGCGGTGGTAGAGATCACCGGCGGCGGGAAAGGAATGGCGGTTGGGCGTGTCGGCGGTAATGGTTGGGCCGAGGTGGCCGTCGAGGGTCCGGCGACCGGGATCTGCCCCCCGCGGGTGAGCGCCAGGACCACACCAATGGTGGCCGCCATGACCGCGAGCGCGATCAGCGCTATTCCAGCGGTGCGCAGCCGCCGACTACCGGGCTTGTTCGGCGTGCTCATGAACTACTTCAGGTCAGCACCGAGCCGGCGAGCGGCCCGTGCCCGCTGCCGGCCCGACCGCAGCCGCCGCAACCGCTTGACCAGCATCGGATCCGCGGCAAGCGCCTCCGGCCGGTCGATCACGGTGTTGAGTGCCTGGTAGTAGCGGGTGGCGGAAATACCGAACTGCTCCCGGATGGCCTGCTCTTTGGCTCCGGCGTAACGCCACCACTGCCGCTCGAAGGCCAAGATCTCATGTTCTTGGCGGCTCAGCCCCTGGGGCTGGCCGTCGATCGGGTCCAGCGCCTGTGCGGCATCCATCGTGTCCTCGCTCCCGCGCCGTTCCGGCAAATCACAGCCGTGTGATTCCGCCGGCATTCAATCACGCGAGGGCGCGAAGACAGCCCCGACGCCCCCGGACTCCCCAGCGATAGCGGCGGCGCGGCCCTGATTAATGTTGGCCATCATGGCTGTTCGTCCGATTCGCATCGTCGGTGACCCAGTGCTGCAGACCCCGACCAGGCTGGTCACGGACTTCGGCGAGGAACTGCACACTCTCGTCGATGACATGTTCGACACGATGGCCGCGGCCGAGGGCGTCGGACTCGCAGCCAACCAGATCGGTGTGGACCTGCGCGTGTTCATCTACGACTGCGCAGACGCGCACAACGTCAGATACCGCGGTGTGGTGGTCAACCCGGTGCTGGAAATCAGCGAGCGCCCCGAGACCATGCCCGATCCCGACGACGATTGGGAGGGCTGCCTGTCGGTGCCCGGCGAGTCCTTCCCCACCGGGCGGGCCGCCTGGGCAAAGGTTACCGGAGTCGACGCCGACGGCAGCCCGGTCACCGTCGAGGGCACCGGCTTGCTGGCCCGCTGCTTCCAACACGAGACCGACCACCTAGATGGCATCCTCTACCTCAACAGGCTGGTCGGCCGGCACGCCCGCGAAGCGAAAAAGATGCTCAGAGCTCAGGGCTGGGGCGTGCCCGGGCTGGCCTGGGATCCCTCCGCCAGCCCGCCCTAGGCGTGCCTGCCCCAGTCCGCGTCCATGAACTGAAAGCCAGCGACATTTTCTGTCTCGGGTACGTCAATGCCGTCGAGTTCACGGCCCCTGGGCAGGAACGGCTAGGTGGAACAGCGCCGGATGCAGCGGCGTTGCTAACACAGCAACGCTGTAATACTGCTTAAGGTCGGTGGTCGCGGTGGATCCGATGGACTCCTACTCGCGCACAGTCAGTTCTGTGGCCGCAGCGGTCACCCCGCACGTCGCCAGTCTCCGGATCGGGCCGGGCGCCGGGTCGGCCGTCGTCTTCGCCGACGACGGGCTGCTGCTGACCAATGCGCACGTCGTGGGATCCGCGCACGATGGCGTCGCCGCGTTCACCGACGGCACCGAAAGCCGCTTCGACGTGGTGGGCACCGACGCGCTGTCCGATCTCGCAGTGCTCCGGGCCCGCAGCGCAACTCCGGCTGCCGCCGTGCTGGGCGATGCCGACGAATTGGTCGTCGGGCAGCTGGTGGTCGCCGTCGGCAACCCGTTGGGACTCGCCGGGTCGGTGACGGCTGGAGTGGTGAGCGGGCTGGGCCGCTCACTGCCGGTGCAGTCGGGCCGCGCCATGCGGGTCATCGAGGACGTGATCCAGACCGACGCCGCACTCAACCCCGGCAACTCCGGCGGCGCGCTCGCCGACGCAAGCGCCAAGGTAGTCGGGATCAATACCGCCGTCGCCGGTTTCGGGCTCGGCATGGCCGTGCCGGTCAACGCAACCACCCGCCGCATCATCGGCGCGCTGCTGGCCGATGGCCGGGTTCGGCGAGGTTATCTCGGCCTGGTCGGGGTGCCGGCTCCGCTGCCCGCGCCGGTCGCGCAGCGCACCGGGCAGGCGGCGGGGCTGCGCCTGGTGGAGGTCATCCCGGGCAGCCCGGCCGACCGGGCCGGCCTGCGCGCCGGGGATATCGTGCTCAGCGCGGGACGCCGACCGGTCACCGACGCCCAGGGCATCCAGCGCCAGCTGTTCGCCGAGGCCATCGGCATCAGGCTACCGATCACCGTGCTGCGCAACGGCGCCATGGTGGATGTGATCACCGTGCCGACCGAGCTGGTGTCAACTTGAACTCGTGAAGACACGCCGTAACTGATTGCTCACGCCTAGCGACAGCAGGTGTGCGAGTATCGCTGGCATTGTCCCGGCGCGGGAGTTAAATGTGATCACATCCTCACAACGCGGGCGGTATGACTGGCCGTGGCGGGGCGGTCCCTCCTTTGTCACGCCGGACGGCTCCCAGGTCCGGCTGCGCAGCACCGCGCTGGATACCTCCCGGCCCTGGTCGTGCGACTTCGTCGCGTTGGTTCGGGGGGCTCGGAGAAGCTTCACCGTCGCCGAGTCCGGCGCGTTCGACTGGCACAGCGCCTACACCACCATCCCTGATCGGCTGCTCCACCAGCCGTACCGTGGCGGCGAGCTGGTCATCGGCATCCGCGACAACCCCGCGCGTACCGAGGTTCCCGATTACCGGGCTGCCTGGCGGGGACAGTGGTTCGAGCTGCACACCCGGGCCAGCGGCGCTCCCGGAGATATCACGACGGTCTTCGACTCGTTCCGGTTGACCGACACGCCGCTGGGCATGCTGGTCCAGCCCCGCAGCACCGGCCAGGTGCAGGCAGAGCCGGTGCGGGTGGCCAAAGAGGTGCCTGGGATCGGCCACCTGATGATCGAACGTCCCGGAGCCAGCCAGGTTGCGGTCCCGGATTTCCGGGGCTCCCCGACGCGGCACGGGGAACTGTGGCGCCAACCGCTCGGCCCTGGCGCGCAGGGTCGTTCCCGGCCGGACACTCTGGTTCTGGCCACTCCGACCGCGGTCGCCCGGCTGGTGCCCGGACCGGCTGACACCTCCGACTTGAGCCGGGTACTAGCGTTTCTCCATGAGTTGAATGTGACTTGGGAGTCCCCATGATCGTGCTTGGAG
>JBHELN010000301.1:0-2659 GCA_046263115.1 Pseudonocardiaceae bacterium
CATCTTGGCGTTGATGGCGTTGACGACGGTCGGGTCGGCCAGGGTGGTGACGTCGCCGAGCTCGCGGTGCTCGGCGACGTCGCGCAGCAGCCTGCGCATGATCTTGCCGCTGCGGGTCTTGGGGAGCTCGGGGGTGATGAGTATCTGCCGGGGCTTGGCGATCGGGCCGATCTGGGTGGCGACGTGAGCCCGCAGGTCGCGTGCGAAGGCCTCGCCGTTGCTGACGTCGTCGGCGACCGAGCCCTTCACGGTGACGAACGCGACGATCGCCTGGCCGGTGGTCGCGTCGGTCGCGCCCACCACGGCGGCCTCGGCGACGTCCGGGTGGCTGACCAGCGCTGATTCGACCTCGGTGGTGCTGATCCGGTGCCCGCTGACGTTCATCACGTCATCGACCCGGCCGAGCAGCCACAGCACGTCGTCGTCGTCGAACTTCGCGCCGTCACCGGCGAAGTAGCGGTCGCCGAACCGGCTCCAGTAGGTCTCGCGGTAGCGGGCCTCGTCACGCCAGATGCCGCGCAGCATCGCCGGCCACGGCTCGTTCAGCGTCAACAGCCCGGCCCGGCGCGGCTCACCGGCGTCGTTGACGACGTCGACGCTGATCCCCGGCAGCGGACCCATCGCGGAGCCGGGCTTGCAGCTCGTCACCCCGGGCAGCGGGCTGATCATCATCGCGCCGGTCTCGGTCTGCCACCAGGTGTCCACGATCGGGCAACGCCCGCCGCCGATGGTGTTGTAGTACCAGATCCACGCCTGCGGGTTGATCGGCTCACCGACGCTGCCGAGCACCCGCAGGGAGCTCAGATCGCGGCCGGCGGGCAGCTCGTCGCCCCACTTCATGAACGTCCGGATCGCGGTCGGTGCGGTGTAGAGGACGCTGACCTTCAGCTCCTCCACGATCTGCCACCAACGGTCCTTGCCACCGGCATCCGGGGTGCCCTCATACATCACCGACGTGGCCGCGTTCGCCAGCGGCCCGTAGACCGCGTAGGAGTGCCCGGTCACCCAACCGATGTCCGCAGTGCACCAGTACACGTCCGATTCCGGCTTCAGGTCGAACACCGCCCAGTGCGTCCACGCCACCTGCGTCAGGTAACCCCCGGTGGTGTGCAAGATCCCCTTCGGCTTACCCGTCGTACCGGAGGTGTAGAGCACGAACAGCGGGTTCTCCGCATCGAAGCCCTCCGCCTGATGGGTGTCGAACTGCCGATCCACCAGCTCCGCCCACCACAGGTCCTTGTCCGTCCACGCGACCTGCTGCCCGGTGCGCTTGACCACCAGCACGTGCTCCACACTCGGGCACCGCCCGACCGCCTCGTCCACCGCCGGCTTCAACGCCGATGGGGCGCCGCGCCGGTAACCGCCATCAGCGGTGATCACCAGCTTCGCCTCCGCATCAGTGATCCGGTCCACCAGCGCCTGCGCCGAAAAGCCACCGAACACCACACTGTGCGCCGCCCCCACCCGGGCACACGCCAGCATCGCGACCGCCGCCTCCGGGATCATCGGCAGATAGATGCACACCCGATCGCCCTGCCCCACCCCCAGCTCCGTCAGCGCGTTCGCGCACCGGCTCACCTCAGCCAGCAGCTCCGCATACGTGATCGTGCGCCGGTCACCCTCGGGCTCCCCCACCCAGTGGAACGCCACCCGATCGCCCAACCCGGCATCGACATGCCGGTCCAGGCAGTTCACGCTCGCGTTCAGCTGACCCCCCACGAACCACTTCGCGAACGGCGCATCCCACTCCAGCACCCGATCCCACCCGCGGTCCCACTGCAACCGGCCCGCCTGCGCCTCCCAGAACGCCAACCGGTCCTTGCTCGCCTGCTCATACGCATCAGCAGTCACATTCGCACCAGCCGCCAGCTCCGCAGGCGGGTCGAAACGACGAGACTCAGACGACAGCGCAGACAGCTCAGTCATGGAGCACATCTTGCACCCGCAGCGTTGGCCTAGCGTGATGGCCCGTGACCGACCCGTTCGCCGCCCTGCTCGACCTCCCTGGCGTGGCCGACGCCGTAGCTGACGCGCGTTCGGCGGTGGACGGCCTGCTCGGGCACCGGGTGCTGCGCCGCCGGTCCGCGGAGGTGACGGCCGAGTCTGCGTTGCGCGGGGCGCGGGCCTCGGCGGAGCTCGAGGGCGCGGGCATGGAGCTCGAGCGGCTGCGGGGCCAGCTCATGAACGGCCAGCCGGTGACCGTGCAGTCGAAGGACCCGCGGCTGGGGCAGCTCGCCGCCAACGCCGTGCGCGTCCACGCCGACCTCGGTTCGCTGCTGCCGTCCTGGCAGCGCGCCCCCCGGCAGGCGCTCGCGCGGCTGCACGTCCTCGCGGCCGCCGATCTCGGCGTCGCCTCGGACCACCTGGGCCGGCCGCGCGTGTCCCCGACCGACCCCGTGGAGGACCCGCTCGAGCTGGGCGAGGCACCCGCGCCGCTCGAGGTCAGCGCGCGCCTGGACGGCCTGTGCCGGCTGCTGCTGGCGCCCACCGCCGCTCCGGCTGTCGTGGTCGCCGCCGTCGTGCACGGCGAGCTGCTCGCGCTGCGGGCGTTCGGGACAGCTGACGGGATCGTGGCCCGCGCCGCCGCCCGGCTGGTGCTGGTGGAGCGCGGGCTCGACCCGAAGGCGGTCAGCGCTCCCGAGGTCGGGCACGCTGAGCT
>JBHELN010000302.1:0-5968 GCA_046263115.1 Pseudonocardiaceae bacterium
TATCCGATCAAGTCATGCCGCGGGCACAGCGTGACCTGCGCCGTGGTGGAGCCGTGGGGTCTGGCCGGTGATCGGCGGTGGATGCTGGTGGGCGACGACGGTGGGGTGGTGACGGCGCGGCGGTGTCCCCATCTGGTGCTGGTGATGCCGGAATTCGAGGCTGGTGGGCTGCTGGTGCGGGCGCCGGACGCCGACCCGCTGCGGGTGCGGACACCGGACGGCGCCACCGTGATCAATGTCCGAGTCTTCTCTAGTGCGTTGGCTGCCGCTCCGGCGTCGGCTGAAGCGCACGCCTGGTTCAGCAAGGTGGTCGGCCAACCGGTCCGGCTGGTCTACCTGGACGATCCGACCCGGCGCCGGCCCAACCCCCGGTACAGCAAGGCGGGGGATCGGGTGTCCTTCGCCGACGGTTACCCGCTGCTGCTGGCCACCGAGGAATCCCTGGCCGCGCTGAACGATCTCATCGCCGAGGGACCGCGCGCTGCGGAAGGGCCGGTGCCGATGGCGCGGTTTCGTCCCAACCTGGTCGTCGCCGGCGCAGTCCGCTGGGCCGAGGATGGCTGGCGGGTGCTGCGCATCGGCGCCGCCCGGTTCCGGGCGGCGAAAGCCTGCGACCGTTGCGTGCTCACCACGATCGACCCGGACACCGCCAGCAGGGGCAGAGAACCGCTCATGACGCTGGCCCGCCACCGCAGGTGGGACGGCAAGGCATGGTTCGCGATCAACCTCATTCCGGATTCTCCCGGTGTGGCTTTGCGCATCGGTGATCGGGTAGAGGTGACTGAGCAGGTTGCTGCCGACGAGCCGCTGCGCTAGGCCAGCGCTGAGCCGGCTGGTCGCCAGGACGCAGATCGTCGATTCGTGGCAAGATCCGAACATGATCGCCGGACTGCTGCTGGCGGCTGGCGCCGGGCGGCGCTATGGCATGCCCAAGGCGCTGGTCGACGGAGGGGCCTGGCTGCGCCGCGCGGTGACCACGTTGACCGACGGTGGGTGCGAGCAGGTGCTTGTCGTGGTAGGCGCCCAGGCCGATGAGGTGATCCCGCTCGTGCCCGATTCCGCGGGCACCGTGGTGGCTGCCGACTGGGCCGAAGGCATGGGTGCCTCGCTGCGGGCCGGCCTGGCCGAACTCGGTCGTACCGCGCCGCCGCAGGTGCACGCCGCGCTGGTGCACCTGGTCGACCTACCCGACGTGGACGCTTCCGTAGTTCGCCGGCTCGTCGCGCTGGCCAGTCCCTCGGTGGTCGCCCGGGCAGGCTTCGGCTGCCAGCCTGGACATCCGGTACTGCTCGGACGGCAGCACTGGGCCGACATCATCTCCAGGGCGCACGGCGACCGGGGCGCCCGGGATTGGCTCGCCGGCCGATCTGACCTGATTGTGGTGGACTGCTCCGATCTGGCCAGTGGGATCGACGTGGATCGACCGTGATCGAAGCGGGGAACAGATTCGGCAATGGGGATGTCATGCCTATCGAGGCTTGAGTGAACCCATAGGCCGGCCGGGTCGAATACCCTCCAATAGGGGCGGCACGATCCCGGCCACACTCAATCGGCCTACACTCGACTAGGGAGGGTCCGCAGTGCGTGAGGTGCTCGACGAACTGGTCGCGCAGTGGCGAGAAGGCAAGTCCACTGCGGTGGGCACGGTGGTGTCCACCTACCGGTCGGCACCACGCCCGGCCGGCGCGTCGATGCTGGTGACCTCTGACGAACGGGCGGTCGGCAGTGTCTCCGGCGGTTGTGTCGAGGGGGCGGTCTTCGAGCTCGGCCAGCAGGTGCTAGCCGAGGACACGCCCGTGCTGCAGCGCTACGGCGTCTCCGATGACGACGCATTCACCGTCGGCCTGACCTGCGGCGGGATCATCGATGTGTTCGTCGAGAAGGTCGACCCTGTCCACTTCCCCGAGTTGGACGAGGTGGCCAACTCGGTGGCCAAGAAGGAGGGTGTCGCGATCGCCACCGTGGTCGCACATCCCGATCCCGAGCGCGTCGGGCGGCGCCTGGTGGTGTGGGCTGACCGGCATACCGGCACTCTGGGCTCGGCGCGCGCCGACGAGGCGGTCCTCGAGGACGTCCGCGGTGCGCTTGCCGCCGGTCGTACCGCGACGCTGCATTACGGGCCGGACGGGCAGCGCCGCGGTGAGGGCATGGACGTGTTCGTCAACGCCATGCAACCGCCGCCCCGGATGCTGGTCTTCGGCGCGATCGACTTCGCTGCCGCCATGGCCCGGATCGGCGTCTTCCTCGGGTACCACGTGACGGTGTGCGATGCCCGGCCGGTGTTCGCTACCAAGAGCCGCTTCCCTGATGCGCACGAGGTCGTGGTGAACTGGCCGCACCGGTACCTGAAGGCTGAGGCCGAGGCCGGACGGATCGACAATCGGACTGTGATCACGGTGCTCACCCACGATCCGAAGTTCGACGTGCCGGTGCTCGTCGAGGCGCTGAAACTGGACCTGGCTTACCTGGGCGCGATGGGATCGCGCCGGACACATAACGACCGGGTGCGGCGGTTGCGTGAGGCGGGTGTCACTGACGAGCAGATGGCCAAGATCGCGTCGCCGATCGGGCTGGACCTCGGCGCCCGCACCCCGGAAGAGACCGCGGTGTCCATCGCCGCCGAGGTCATCTCGCTACGGTGGGGTGGAGCCGCCACCCAGACCCGGCTGGCCGATGCGGAAGGCCCCATCCACGGCGCCAACCCCATTGCCGAGCCCGAACCCGTCAAGGCCTAGCCCCAGCCTGCTCAAAAACCCGAGCCTGCCCAAAACCCGCGTTCTGGATGCAGACTGCTGTTTTCCGGGGCCCGATTACCGCGTTCTGCATCCAGAAGGCGGGGAGCTCGCACGCCGGCAGGTGGCGCGCAACACTCGGTGTTAGGCCTTCGCGCACTGGCACACCGTGAATAGAGTGATATCGTTGCAATGGCGCAACAATTGCGGACGGCACCGGTCTCCATCTCGGTGGTGATCGACTACCCGAGGATTCGATGACCACAGGGCCGCCGCGGGTGGCGGCCGTCGCAATGGGTCGACGTGGAACGGGGATCAGCGATGAAGGTCGAGGGAATCCTCCGCAAGAAGGGTCGCTCAGTACAAACAATCCAGCAGTGGTCGACCATCGCCGAGGCGCTGCGCCGGCTGGCCGGGCCGCCTCGGATCGGGGCGCTGATCGTCACCCGGTCTGATGGCCAGATCGCCGGCATGATCACGGAACGGGACATCATCCGGGAGCTGGAGCGCCACCCGGAGCAGCTGCTGGACCGTTCAGTTGCCGAGGTGATGGGGCGCCATGTACCGGTGTGCTCCCCACAGGACAGCATCGAACACGTCATGCTGCAGATGACCAGGCGCCGATATCGCCATCTACCCGTCGTACAGCGAGGTCAGCTGGTTGGCTTGGTCAGCATTGGTGACGTCGTCAAACACCGGATCGACGAGATCCAACTGGAGTCGAGAGTATTGCGGGATCTCTACATAGCCAGCCGATGATCCGTGGCCGGGCTCAGTCCAGTGTCCGGGGCTTGGCCGAGCAGAATCGGCGTATGACCGGTGGTCGGTTCACCGAGTTGGAGCCACCACCTGACGTGTTCGCGGTGGTGATGGCCACGGGCATCGTGTCCGTCGCCGCGTACGACCACGGGTACTGGCGGCTCGGTGTCGCGCTGAGCGTCCTCGCCGCCGCCGCTTTTGCCGGGTTGGCAGTGGCCTTACTGCTCTGGGCGGCCACCAGGCGCGCTGGGGTGACGGTGCTGAGCCGTGATCCCGACGTCGCGTTGCGGATGTTCGCCTTCGTCGCAGCCTGCACGGTGCTCGACATACATTGGGATGATCATCCTGCGGCCGGGTGGTTGCTGGGCGGGCTGGCACTCGCCGCCTGGCTCGTGCTCGTGCCCCTGGCCGCGGTTGATGTCGCTTCCCGGCCAAGCGCGGATCTGCGCGAGCATGCGCGTGGCGCGTGGTTGCTGCCGAGTGTGGCGACCGCAGGCCTGGCCACCACCGCATCCACCCTCGCCATCGACGTCCGGCTGCCCGCGCTGGTACTGGTCGCAGCCCTGGCCTGGGTGCTGGCAATGGTGTTTTATCTCCTGGTCACCTGGCTGATCGCGGGGCGCGCGCTGGCCGGGCCGTTCGTGCCCACCGAGGTAACGCCGGACAGCTGGATTCTGATGGGCGCACTCGCGATCACGGCGCTTGCCGGGGATCACATCTTGGCTGCGGTGCATGCGCTCAACGCACCGAACGGCCTGCTCACCTGGACCCGGCCGGTGACGCTCGCAGCGTGGGTGCTGGCCAGTCTGTGGATACCCGTGCTGCTCTACGCCACCGCGTGGCGGGCCGACCACGTCCCGGGCTCATTGCGGTACCAGGGCGTGTGGTGGGCCGCGGTCTTCCCGCTCGGGATGTACTCCGCGGCTTCCGCGGCGACCGCCACCCAACTGCACACGCGTTCCCTGGCGACGATCTCGCTGGTGTTCTTCTGGATCGCCTTCACCGTCTGGACACTCGTCGCCATCGGACTGCTGCACTGCGCTGTTGGCCGCCGTGCTGCGGTCGGGGCCGGATCCGCGGGTCCGTCGCCCGGTACATGACGCCGGGCGAGGCGGCACGGCAAGGGTCCGGAGGGTAGAGCCCGTGGTCAACGGCACGGGGGCCGGTTTGGAGTCCGGCGCGACGGCGACGTACACTGTGTAGTCGGCGCGAGCACCGCGCTGGTTCACAGCGTGTCTGCAGGTATCTGCGCAGGCTTCCCTGCTCAGCAGTGCGTTCCCCGCACTCGCCTCCGCACGTCATGGAGCTGGGGTGTGCCCGCGTCGCGGCAAAGCCGCTAGTCGGCGGCGTGGGCCGAAGTGCGCAGGAATAGTGAGCGGAGGACATGGCCAAGAAAGACGGGGCGATCGAAGTCGAGGGCCGGGTGGTGGAACCACTGCCCAACGCGATGTTTCGCGTCGAGTTGGAAAACGGTCATCGAGTTCTGGCGCATATCAGCGGCAAGATGCGTCAGCACTACATCCGCATCTTGCCCGAGGATCGGGTGGTCGTGGAGCTGTCGCCCTACGATCTGTCCCGGGGCCGCATCGTCTACCGCTACAAGTAAGGCACCACCACACAACTAAAGGCCCGGGGCGCTGGCCCGGCCCCGCGACCAGGAGAGATGACGTGAAGGTAAAGCCGAGCGTCAAGAAGATCTGCGACAAGTGCAAGGTGATCCGCCGCCACGGCGTGGTGATGGTGATCTGCGAGAACCTGCGCCACAAACAGCGCCAGGGTTGAGCGGGCACGGACGTCGCTGATCGACGGCGTGAGACGACCTCCCCGCGCCAGCCGATCCATACGGGATCGGTGTCACCCCCGGGAGCCAGGCCGGGGCCCGTAGGCGGTGTAGCCGCCATGCGGGACGGACGGGGAGCAAACTTGGTGACGACGAGACAGGAGACCCGCCTCGGATGGCACGACTCGCCGGCGTGGACCTTCCCCGCGACAAGCGGATGGAGATCGCGCTGACCTACATCTACGGCATCGGCCGTACCCGCTCGCATGAGGTCCTCGACGCCACCGGGGTGAGCCCGGATCTGCGTTCCAAGGACCTCTCCGATGACGATCTCATCAAGCTGCGGGACTACATCGAAGAACACTGCAAGGTCGAGGGGGACCTCCGTCGCGAGGTCCAGGCAGACATCCGCCGGAAGATCGAGATCGGTTGTTACGAAGGCCTACGGTGGCGCCGCGGGCTGCCCGTACGCGGTCAGCGAACCAAGACCAATGCCCGCACCCGCAAGGGTCCGAAGAAGACGGTCGCCGGCAAGAAGAAGGCCGGGAAGAAGTAACACCGGGCACAGCCCACTTCGAGCCAGCCACCCAGACCCTTGTAGGAGTTCAACCGCATGCCACCCAGAGCACGAACCGGTACCGGTGTCAAGAAGGTACGGCGCAAGGAGAAGAAGAACGTCGCGCATGGTCACGCGCAT
>JBHELN010000303.1:0-5784 GCA_046263115.1 Pseudonocardiaceae bacterium
AACAGACGCGGTCGACGCCGTGTGGCTAGCGGAATTATTGGAGTGCGGCCTGCTGCGCGGTAGCTTCATTCCAGAGCCGAAAATCAAAGCGGTGCGAGATATCACGCGGTACCGCAAGAAAATCGTCGGAGCACGCACCTCGGAACTGCAACGACTGGGCTCGGTATTACAAGACGCCGGGATCAGCTGGACTCGGTGACCTCCTCGATTGCCACAGTGTCGGGTCGAGCGATGATCGAGGCCCTCATCGACGGGGAACGCCGCCCCGCAGCGCTCGCAGATCTGGCCCTGGGCCGGATGCGGTCGAAGATCCCGGACCTGACCCTGGCGTTGGAGGGCCGCTTCGGCGCCCACCACGCGCTGATGTGTCAGCTGCATCTGGAACACATCGACCATCTCGATGAGATGATCAGTCGGCTGGACACGCAGGTGGAGCAGATGGTGGTCCCTTTCGCCCGGCAGCGACAGCTGCTGGTCACGATCCCGGGAATCGGGCCGATCGCCGCGGCCGCGATCATCTCTGAGATCGGGGCCACCCCAGGCGAGTTCTTCGTCAGCGACGCGCACCTGGCCTCCTGGGCCGGGCTGTGCCCGGGCAACCACGAATCGGCCGGTAAACGCAAGCACGGCACACCACGCAAGGGCAACCAGCACCTCAAACCGATCATGGTGGAAGCAGCGTGGTCGGCGGTGCGCACCGACGGGCGCGTGCGTGCGCGCTATCACCGTCTCGTGCTGCGCTTCGGCGGCTACCGCAACCCCGCAGCCAAGAAGAAAGCAATCGTCGCCCTCGCTCACACCCTGATGGTGATCATCTGGAACGTCCTCACCAGCGACAGTCCCTACACCGACCTCGGCGCTGACTTCTACGACCGCCATCACGATCCCGAACGAGAAACCCAACGCTTGATCGCCAAACTCGAGACCCTCGGCCACACCATCACGATCGAACCAGCAACCGCCTGATTACCCAACGGCAAAAACAACCCGGCTCCGCTAACGCTGCGCCGGGTGCTTCGCGTGCCTGGCCGGGTTCAGTCTCACGTTAGGCTCGCGCAGTGCGGGTGCTGCGGCGGTGCAAGACCAGGCTCACCGAGTTCGACACCGAGGCGCTGCGGGAGGTGGGTGGATTGGGCGTGCCAACCGAAACTCTCACCGAAGCAGCAAGCCGAGCTGCGACGCGCACACGCCACCGGCCACTACACCATCGCCGACCGCGCCGAACTGTTCACCGTGTCGAGGCCGACGGTCTGCCGCACTCTCCAACGCGGAATCCTCCAAATCCTGATCATGCTGTCGGCGCTAGCGTTCAATCCTTCTCGATCTTCCCCGAGACCCGATTCCGGGGCAAACTCCTACAGATCGAGGGCGGCTTGGATGGCGCTGCTGAGACGGGTCAAGGTGAGTTCGTCGAGTTGACCGACGCGTTCACCGATCCACGCCCGGTACAGCCGGGTGAGGTCTCGGACGTAGGCCCAGCCGTGGCCGCTCACGGGGATGGCGAGGATGTCACCTGGGTCGCGCCGCTGAAGTTCCATGCCCAGCAGCCATGGTCGTGGTGAGCTGTTGAGGCTGTCGCTGGACAGGATCACGACGATGCGGGCAACTTCGGGGGAACTGGGGCGGACGTAGCGGCGGAGTTCACCCCGCCGCACGGAACCTCTTCGCCTCGCCGGCGGCGATCGCGGCCTCGTCAGCGGCTCGCTCGACGTCCTGGGTCAGCATCTCCTCGGCTGTGAGGTCGACGTAGTTAAAGCCGGGGCTGATGGCGGCGAAGTCGCGTCGTGCCGCCCTGGCGATCCACTCCGCGACCGACATGCCCTGGTGAGCGGCGGCTAACTCGGCGAGCGCCACGGTCCCGACATCGATTTCCACGGGCACCGTGCGACGGGTCGTCATGCGCCTCAGGGTACCGCTCAGCGGACAAATCCGAACGACGTTGCGTTGGCCCGGCTGGGCGTGGCCCGCACTGCCGCTCCCTATGCGATGCGCAGCGGAGCGCTTCCATCAGTCACGACCTGCGGTTTGGTCCTCCGGGTGATCCGATCCGGCGTTGGCTGCGGGCGCACCGCCGATCAGGAGACAGTCCTTCGCGACGCTAAGACCCCGGTGCGGCAGCCACCGTGACCCAGCCCTGGAACTTCCTGTATCCGATAACGGACTACGCGGCGTGTCGAGATCGCTGCGAATAGTTCAACCGGTAGACATGCGGCATGCAGACGCCAGCGAAAACCAAGGCACGGAAGGGCCGCGTGCCCAAAGGCGACCGCGTCGGCACCTTGGTCAGGCTGCCGACAGAGCTTCGTGAGCACGCGCAGGCCATCGCCACCCAGGAACGTCTCCCGTTAGGAGACGTGATCACTCGAATGGTTGCAGAAGCGCTGGGGCTCACAGCGCCGGCGTACTGCTACCCCAAGCAGCAGATGCAGGAGGAGCTGCCGTTGAACAAGGCCTCATAAAAACAAGCGAGGCGGCCCCGGTGAGGACCGCCTCGCTTACGTTCACGTCGGTCGGGTGGCTGCCCGACTGACGCCAGTGCCTCGGTTACCAGCCGAGGC
This sequence comes from Pseudonocardiaceae bacterium, assembly GCA_046263115.1. Classification (GTDB taxonomy): domain Bacteria; phylum Actinomycetota; class Actinomycetes; order Mycobacteriales; family Pseudonocardiaceae. The sequence continues at coordinate 2,559 of JBHELN010000303.1, forward strand.
GATTTCCCTACCCTCCACAGGAAGGGGCGCTTTCGCGTGCCCAGGTTACCCCCTGGGCCGGCGCCAGTGCGACATCGACACGGCGACAAGTCACCGCGGCTTGGCGTTGGCTGGTGCCTGCCCTGCTACGAGGCTGGCGCATTCACCCTTGCTCTAAACCCGGACCGGTCCGAATGCGCCCTTCACGGCGGTTTGGGCGACCCGCGCACCGGCGACCCGCGCACCGATACGGGCGCGGCACCGATGCGGCGCCAGCCTCCGCGACGTTCCCGCTGCCCCCGTGGCCGTGCTGGTCGCCACACGTCGCGCCCGTCGACGATCCCCCGAGTACTGCACCGGTCTGCGACCCGCGCGCTGGCCTATGGTCGCCGCCGTGCTGCCACCCGCCTTGCTGGTGGCAGCTTCCAGCCACATCCTGGGTGGCGGAACTTCATCGCGATCGAATGGCGAGTCCTCACCGACCAGACAGAGGCGCTACGGGTCGTGGAGGGGCTCGTCGAGGCCCAGGACTGGCGCGCGGACAAACGCAGCAGTTGGCTGCGTATCCTGCGCCGCCTGGTCCACTCGATGGACTGGTCCACTGGGCTGATCACCGCGGTGACCGCTCAGCGGCTCGGTGAGGCCGGGGATCGCGCACCGCGCACCGTGTCCCGGGTGCTCGCCTGGGCCCGCGATGAAGGTCTCATCGTGGTCGTCGAGCACGGGGCCTCCGCTGAGTTCCTCGGCGCTGAGCACGGCCGGACCCCCACCTACGCCCTGGTCACTAAGACCGCAGCGCACTCCCCCACCATCTCCGGTTCGCCGACCGTATCGATGACTCCCTTGGAGGCAAACCCGCAGCTCAGCTTTGCTGTGGAGAAAAATGGCGACCTCCCCACATCTTGTGATCACATTAAGCCCTTGAACAGCAGACGGCTCGCTCCCGCGCACCAACCTGCGACGTCATGGCTGGTTTTTCGAATCCCCGAGTCCGCTATTGAACGCAACCTCGCCAGCCAATGTCTGTTACAACGACTAGGCCTAGACCGCGGGGGGGTATCCGGGGTTCCGCTCTGGCGCGCCCGGGCCCTGTTGCGGCCCTGGTGGGATGCCGGAGCCAGTCCTGCCGGTCTTCTCTATGCCATTGACCACCATCCCGACCATCGGCAGCACCATCGCGGTGACGCCCTGCGTGGCGCCCACGATCCCTTGCGCGTCCTAGGTCATCGTCTGCGGCCTTGGCGCGACCGCCTCACGGAGCTGCCCACCGCCGTCACCGGCATCCGCGGCAACTACCTGCGCAAACCCACCGCGGCGGCGACTACCCACCTGCGGACTGAAGGGTTAGCGCAGGCGGCGGACAATTCGACGGCCCGAGCCGAAGTGCGCCAAGCCGCCCGGGCCGCGCTCGATGCGCACCTTCAGCTCCTTCGAGAGCGCCGGGCAGCTCGCGGGATCACGCCGACGGCTTCGCCGTCGATCCTGCCGATCAGCTCACCACCGCGTGTCGTCTAACGTCGCCGCACCACGCGGATAGCAGCGTCCATGTGAATGGGCCATCCGGGATTGGTCGGCGTAGGTTGGTTGCTACTGGAGCCTCTGTTGGAGGCCGGCGGCGATGACTTCACCGGCGAAGTCCTGGTAGGTCAGCAGTACCCGATCTCGCTTAGCGGCAAGCCACGCCGCCCGCAGCGCTTGAGCGGTCGGCTGGGACAGCCGCAGCGTACGAGGAACCGGTGAACCCGCCACGGAGGAGAACTTATCCTCCGTGGCGGGTCTTCGGCCTTCTCCGCGGAGGCCGGCGGCGATGATCTCTCCGGCGAAGTCCTGGTAGGTCAGCAGTACCCGATCTCGCTTGGCGGCAAGCCACGCCGCCCGCAGCGCCTCCGCGATCGGCTGGGACAGACGAAGTGTCGGCGGGGCTGTCGGCTCGGTAGGCGGCGACGGCTTAGTGGGCGCCGGAGACCGTCGCTGGCGCCGTGAGGGCGCAGCGATCAGCGGGGTGGCCGGCGCTGGCGCGGCTTGTGCCGAGAGCGCCTGCGCCTGAGGCGCGTGGTGCTCCTGCTCCGCCTGATCGGGTTGTGCTGCTGGGAGAGACGAGGAGGCCGGCGTGTGGGCTCGTGGAGGTGCCGGGGCTCGCGCGAGCAGGGCCTGTACCGTGTGGCCTGCGTTTTTACCCACGGGAGTGCCTTCCTCGACGCGCGACGGAAGCGACCATGCGCTCGAGGACTTCGGCGGTGAGGTTGGCGTACGCCTCGCTCAAGTCGTGGTCTGCTTCTGGATCTCCGACAACTTGCATGTTCGCCACCATCCGCTCGGCCGCGATCCGCTTCGGGATCAGCGTGTTGAAAATGGGCCAGTCGGATCGGCGCAGGTCGTCGAGGACCTCTCGGCTGATCTGGGTTCTTGATTCATATTTGGTGAGCACGATGCCGAGCAGTTCGGCGCTGAGGACATCAGCGCGGCGCAACTCCTCGGCCCAGTCAAGGAACATCGTCACGCCGCGGCGGCCCCACTTGGTGGCATCGGTTGGCACGATCAGCCCGGTCGCGGCGTTGAGCGCTGTGATCACCAGCTGGCCGAGGTTCGGCGAGAGGTCCAAGACCATCACGTCGTAGTCGTCAAGCAGTGGGGCCAGCGCACGTCGCACCTGCTCCTCCCGGTAGTGGCGGGTGATGAGCTCTTGGTCGAGCCGTGCGACGTCCAGGGTGGCGCCGAGAAGATCCAAACCGACAACGCGGGTGGAAAGCACCGCCTTGGCTGACTCGACTCCTCGCACGATGACGTCGAGCAGATCAAATTCGACCTGATCGTCGGGATCGAACATGGAGGTGGCGTTGGCCTGCGCGTCGCAGTCGACGAGCAATGTCCGCCACCCGGCGTGAGCCATGCCCGAGGCCAGGCTGACCGCGGTGAAGCTTTTCCCCACACCGCCCTTGTGGTTCGCGACGGCGATGATCTCTGCAGGCATGGGCTCAACCTCCCCTAGCAGGCGCGGCGATGCCGCCGGGTGATTCTGCCACTGCGTGGCGTGGTGATCGGGCCACCACGCCGCGGCGTGGCTGAGTGATTGAGCCGCAGTGCGGCTACGTCGCCAGATCAGGTGATCACGAAGATGCGTTGTGATCGGATCGCTGGGTGGCTTGGTGATGAGGCGATTGGGCGGCGAAATCACGGTGCGGCGCGGTGACGACGTGGCGCGGTGATGTGGTGGTGCTGCAACGAGATCACTAGCACACGCGGTCGC
>JBHELN010000304.1:0-15647 GCA_046263115.1 Pseudonocardiaceae bacterium
GGCGCCGTTGCTGGCGGTGCTGCGCTGCGCGGTGCACCATGCAGTCCTCGATCAGGAGACTGCGGCTGCGTTGCTCACCTCTCCGTTGGCGGGAGCCGACCCGGTCGGGTTACGCAGGTTGCGTCGAGAGCTGCGCCGCCGCGAGCTCGCCGCTGGAGGTACCCGGACCAGCGGCGAGCTATTGGTCGACGCGCTCGAGCGGGGTGATCGACTGGATGGCCTGGACGACCGGACTGCGGCACCGGTCAGCAGGCTCGCCGGCCTGCTGCACACGGCCGCTGATGCCGCCCGCAGCGGCAAGACCGCCGAAGAGGTGCTGTGGCAGGTATGGCACCGCAGCGGGCTGGCGTCTCGTTGGGCCGTCATTGCAATGCGCGGAGGCCCGGCCGGTGCGCAGGCCGATCGCGACCTCGATGCGGTGGTCGCACTGTTCGACGCTGCGGCTCGCTATGCAGATCGGCTGCCCGGCGCCGACCGTGGTTCGTCCGGAGTGCTCGGTTTCTGCGACTACCTCAGCGAGCAGCAGATCCCAGGTGGCTCGCTGGCCGCGCGGTCACCGCAGGGCGAGGCGGTAGCCGTGCTCACCGTGCATGCCGCCGCGGGACGAGAATGGTCTGTCGTCGCGGTGCCCGGGGTACAGGAAGGCAGCTGGCCGGACCTGCGGCTACGCGGCTCCCTGCTCGGCGTGGAGCACCTGGTCGACATGGTCGCAGGCATCGATTCGGCCACGGTGTCGCGCACCGCGCCGCTGCTGGCCGAAGAACGCCGACTCCTGCTGGTGGCGGCCAGCCGTGCCCGGCACCGGTTATTGGTCAGCGCGGTGCAGGGGGAAGACGAGCAGCCCTCCCGGTTCCTCGCCGAGCTGGAGGGCAGCGACGGGGCGGTACTCGAACGAACGGAGGGCGCCCGCGCCCGGGGGCTGAGCCTGCCCGAGCTCGTCGCCGAGTTGCGCCGGGTGTGTTGCGATCCAGACGCCGGCGACGGGCGGCGCCGCGACGCCGCAACGGGTCTGGCGCAGCTGGCGCGGGCGGGCGTTCCCGGTGCGCACCCCGATTCCTGGTACGGGCTGGGGCCGCCGTCGAGTCAGGCACCGCTGCGGGTGCTGGGCGAGCCGGCCAGGGTGTCACCATCGCTGGTGGAGCTAGTGTCGAGCTGCCCGTTGCGCTGGTTGCTCACCCGCCACGGTGGCGAGGACGTTCGCGCGCTGGCCGCCGTCACCGGGTCGGTGGTGCACAGATTGGTTCAGGCGGTGGCGGCCGGCGCCACCGACGAGCAGCTCGAAGGGGCCCTGGCGCACGCGTGGGCTGGTGTCGACGCGGGCGCTCCATGGTATTCCCGTGCTGAGCAGCAGCGGGTCCGCCAGATGGTGGAGAACTTCCGCCGGTGGTGGCGCGACAGCCGCGGGGAGCTCACTGAGGTCGGCTGCGAGCAAGACATCGACGTGCGGCTCCCGCCACCCGAGCGGGACCCGGACGATCCTGCTGACGGCATGGCGGTCATGCTGCGCGGGCGAGTGGACCGGCTGGAGCGCGACTGCCACGGTCGCCCGGTGATCGTCGACGTGAAGACCAGCAAGGTCCCAGTGAGCAAGCAGGCCGCCGAAGATCACCCGCAACTGGCCGTCTACCAGCTTGCAGCTGCGCACGGCGCCTTCACCGAACACGGCTTACCCGCCGAGCCCGGTGGGGCCTGCATTGTCCAGGTTTCCGCGCGTACCACCGCCGCCGTGCAGCGCAATCAGCAGCCGCTGGATCCGCCTGCGGTGGCGCGCTGGCGCGGTGTCGTGCGGGAGGCGGCCCGGCGCACCGCGGGGCCGCAGTTCGTCGCCATCGACAACGGTGACTGCGCACGATGCCCCTCGAAGATCGCCTGCCCGCTGCACGACTCCGGCCGGCAGGTGACGGAATGACGGCGGCGCCAGCCGAGTACCCGGCGGCCACCAGTGGTATCGGACCAGTCGAACTCGCTGTGGAACTCGGCACCCCGCCGCCCACCGAGGAGCAAGCCGACGTCATCGCCGCCGACCCCGACGAGCCGACGCTCGTGGTCGCCGGCGCCGGATCCGGCAAGACCGAGACGATGGCGGCCCGGGTGGTGTGGCTGGTCGCCAATGGCTACGTCACCCCCGAGGCAGTGCTCGGCCTGACGTTCACCCGCAAGGCCGCTCAGCAGCTCGCCGACCGGATCCGGGCGCGGTTGCGCCGGCTGGCCGGCTCGCCGGTACTGGATCGACTAGACCCCACCGGACAGCGCCGCACGGCCGTGCTGGCCGGTGAGGCCACCGTGCTGACCTATCACGCCTACGCCGGCCGGCTGGTCGCCGAGCACGCGCTGCGGCTACCCACCGACCCCGGAGCCCGGCTGCTCACTGAGACCGGCGGGTGGCAGCTGGCGCACCGGGTCACCGCCGGCTGGGAACCGGACCTCGATCTGGGCGGCAAGGTGCCGCGCACGGTCACCGGTTGGCTGCTCGGGCTGGCCGGACAGCTGGCCGAGCACTTGTGCGAGCCGGCCCAGCTACGCGACTACACCGAAGCCCTGATCGACGCGCTGGTCACCGCCGCGCCCGGGCCTCGCCAGCGTGGTCCACTGCGGGCCGACCTCAAGCCGGTGCTGGATGCGCAGCGGTCACGACTGGCGATGTTGCCGCTGGTAGAGCGGCACATTGAGCTCAAGCGGCGCGAGGCGGTGCTCGACTTCGGCGACCAGATGAGCATCGCCGCCACGCTGGCGCGTGATCATCCGGAAGTTGGTGCGGCGCAGCGGGCCCGTTTCCGGGCAGTGCTGCTCGACGAGTACCAGGACACCGGGCATAGCCAGCGGGTGTTGTTGCGGTCGTTGTTCGGCGCCGCCGGCATCACGGTGACGGCGGTCGGTGATCCGTGCCAGTCGATCTACGGCTGGCGCGGTGCATCGGCGGCGAACCTGCCGCGTTTCACCACCGACTTCCCCCATGCGGACGCGACGCCAGCGGTGACCCGCGGGCTGCTCACCAGCTTCCGCAACCCGACGGGGGTCCTGGCGGTGGCGAACGCATTGTCCGGTGAGCTCCGCGGCGCAGCGGTGCGAGTAGGTGAGTTGCGCTGCCGGGATGGCGCCGAACCCGGCGAGATCCGCGTTGCATTGCTGCCCGACGTCCGGGCCGAGGTCAGCTGGGTTGCGGACGCCATCGCGAAGCGCTGGCACTGCGCGATGGCCGATCGGGGTGCTCCGCCCAGCACCGCGGTGTTGGTACGCCGCCGAGCGGACATGGCGGCGCTCGCCGCTGCCTTGCGCGCCCGCGACGTCCCGGTCGAAGTGGTGGGACTCGGCGGGCTGTTGGACACCCCAGAGATCCGAGACTTGGTGAGCGTGCTGCGGTTGCTCGTCGATCCCCTGGCGGGCACCGCTGCGGCGCGGCTGCTCACCGGCGCGCGGTGGCAGATCGGCGCGGCCGACCTGGCCGCGTTGTGGGCTCGAGCTCGGGAACTGGCGATCGATCACCAGCTGGCGTCGACTCCCAACGGCGCCGGGCTGGGTGGCTCAAACCTGAGCGGCTCGAACCCGGGCGGCTCAAGCCAGAGCGCCGATCCAGCCGCGGTGCTGGCTGCACTGGCCGGGGATCTGCCCGGGGAAGCCGCTGATGCGGCGGGGCTGGTGGATGCGCTGGATTCGCCCGGTGACCCGATGCGCTACTCCGAGCTGGGCTACCGGCGGCTGCGCGCGCTGGCTGCCGAGTTACGAGCGCTGCGGCACCGGATCAGCCAGCCGCTGACCGACCTGGTGGCTGATGCCGAGCGCACCCTGCTGCTGGACAGCGAGTCGCTGGCCCGTCCCGGCCCCGCCGGCCGGGCCCATCTAGATGCCTTTGCCGATGTGGTCGCGGACTTCGCCGCAGCCAGCCCACTGGCCGGCTTGCCCGCACTGCTGGATTACCTGAGCACCGCCGAAGAAACCGAAGACGGTCTTGAGCCAGGAGAGGTGGAGGTAGCCCACGACCGGGTGCAGATCCTCACTGTGCACGCCGCCAAAGGCCTTGAATGGCAGGTAGTGGCCCTTCCACACCTAGTCGACGGGGTGTTCCCGGCAGCCAAGAAGAGCTCATCGTGGCTGCGCACGGTCACCGAGCTGCCGGTCGTGCTGCGCGGCGACCGCGCCGACCTACCCGACCTAGCGCTGCCCGCCGGCCCTGATCAGAAGCGAGCTGACCAGAAGCAACTCGCCGAGGTGCTCGCGGCGCACGAGGAGGCCTTCGATGCGCGGAGACTGACAGAGGAACGCAGGCTGCTGTATGTCGCGATCACCCGAGCGCAGCGGTGCCTGCTGGTCAGCGGTCACCATTGGGGCGAGGCCGGCAGCGCGCCGAGGGTGGTGTCGGATTTCCTGCTGAAGATTCGCGATACCGCACACTGTGTGGTCGACCAGTGGGCCGAAGCTCCCGGTGGTGGACAGGCCAACCCGTTAGACACCGCGCCACGGCAGGCGGTCTGGCCGCAGGACCCGCTGGGCGCCCGCCGCGACGCCGTGGCCACCGGCGCTGCGCTGGTACGCGACGCGCTGGACGGCCACGCACCCGTGCGCCATGCGGGAAGTTGGCAGCGTGAGGTTGACGTGCTGCTCGCTGAGCGGGATGCCCGCCGTGCTCAGCAACAGGTGATCCTGCCCGCGTACCTGTCGGTGAGCCAGCTCGTGGAGCTTGCCGCGGACCCATCGGCCTTGGCTGCGCGGTTACGCAGGCCGTTGCCGCTGCCACCCAACCCGATGGCGCGCAACGGTACGGCTTTCCACGCGTGGCTGGAAAGCCGGTTCGGTTCCACCCGCCTGATCGATCACGATGAACTTCCCGGAGCTGCCGACGAGGCAGCCGCGCCGAATACCGAACTGGGGTCGTTGCAGGCGGCTTTCCTCGCCAGCGAGTGGGCGCAGCGGAGCCCGTATGACGTTGAGGTGCCCTTCGAAACCGTGTTCGACGGAGTAGGCGTGCGCGGCCGGATGGATGCAGTGTTCGCCGATGCCGACGGCGGCTGGACGGTGGTCGATTGGAAGACCGGGGCGGTGCCCGACAAGCCGGCACTGGCCGCGGTGAGTGTGCAGCTCGCCGCATACCGGTTGGCTTGGTCTGCGCTGTCTGGGGCCCCGTTGAGTAGCGTTCGAGCAGTATTCCACTATGTGCGCGACAACCGGACGTTGCGACCCGCTGACCTGCTCGGCGCAGATGAATTGCGGGATCTGCTGCGTACGATTCCAATCGGCTGACCCCCGGGGTTGGCGTGGGCAACCCGGTCTTGGTACCGGCATCTGCAAAGTCTCCGTAGAATTGAGGATGCTGAGTACGTGTTTTGAATAATGTTCCATCGCTAGGTACTCAACCAGCGAATTTACGTGCGACTACCGATTGCCGCGTGACCTCTTTTTTCGGCAGGGTATGTGGTGCCGAGTCGGTAAAGGCGGCCGATGAGGTGATTTCCCGTGCCCGGACACACCGGGCCTCGCATCACTTAAGGAGGGCTTGATGTTCGACGCACTAAGCTTTGCTCAGCTCGACGCGCAGCAGGTCGAACTGTTGCCGGCACGTACCGTCCTCACCCTGTTCAGCGTTGTCGACACCCCCGGCACCGATGCTGGCGGCGACGCTGGCAACGGTGGTCAGGGCGGCTCTGGTGGGCCTGCCGGTGCGGGCAGCGGTAAGGCCGAACTCTTCCACAACTTCTTCTTGACCTACGGTAACGTAACCAACAGTGTCACCAGTGGTGTCGGTGGTGCTAGCAGCGCCGACGGTGGTGCTGTTACTGGTGGCGCTGGTGGCGGCGCTGCCACCACTGCTCCTACCACTGCTGCTGGCGCTACCGGAAGCTGACACGTTTCCTCCAGCGATCAGGTTATCGTTCGGCGTCGGAGTTCATAGGGGGCGGCCGCAAGGCTGCCCCTTTCGGCGCGGCCCCGGGACGTATTCCGGCAGTTGGAATGCGCGGGCCCAGGTGATTGCCGTTCAACTACGTTCAACTATTTGAAGAGCAAACTCAGCTGAGGGTGTCGCTGGCGCCATCTATTCTTCCCGGTTCGTGCTCACTTCGGGAGTTAAAATGACTTTGACTCGTGCGGGCAAGCGCTGACGACTCATTGCTACAGAATTCGTTGCGGGCCACGGCGCCCCGGTGTGGAACCGACAGTACCGAATGGGGTGGCACGCTATCGTCCGGCGCTACCGGGGCGCAATCTTGGCTTTTTTGGTACATGACGTGCGGAGCTTTTCAAATTGATGAAACCGCGGGCCCAAAAACGTGCGCGGACGGTATGTTATTGACGGCCGGACGCCGTCAGAGGTGCAGTCCCCATCGGGCAGCCACCAGTAGAAACCTTCTACCATAGGTACCGCTGGCAGCGATCTCTCCGTAGATCTCGCTACCGACTACGTATTGGGACGAACAGCCCGGCCCTAGGTAGTAGCTTGGACGAGTTACGTGGAACTACTGATTGCCACACGCTGTTACTGCGGGGCAATGTATGCGTAGCCGGATCGGTACTGCCACCGATGAGGTTGATGGCCCGGACGACCGGGATCACCTTTCCTAGGAGGATTTGATGACTGATGCACTGAGCTTTGCTGAGATCGACGGCCAGCACGTGGAGCTGCTGCCGCCCCGCACCGTGATGTCGCTGTTCAGCGCCAATGGTCCTGGGGGCGCCGGCCGTGGTGGCAACGGCGGTGGTACTGGCCCCGGTGGCGTCGGAAAGGGCGCTCTCGGCCTGAACCTAATCAACCTCAACCTGTTCGGTGAGCAGACCAACACTTCCGGTACCGGCTTCGGCGGTGACGCTGGCCCTGCCAATGGTGGTCCTGGCGGAGACAACCAGGCCTGAGTTTAGCTGGGCCGCAAGCCGATCACATGATCCTCTACCAGGCCCGCTCACCAGGGAGGGGTGGCTGGATCGAGGCCGCCCCTCCCTTGTCCTGTCCAGACAAAGGTAAGTGGCAAAGGTTTTCGTCTAGGTACTCGGCGTCTAGAGACTCCGTAGCATCTCTCGTCTACTAAGTATTCGCTGGACCCGCTCGAACTAGGTAGTGCAACCGCAAGAGTTAAGTAGGACTACTGATTGTCACATGTGCACCGCTCTGGGCACGCTAGCCAGTATCGAATCGGCACTGCCACCGATTCGGTGTTGAAGTCCCGGGCCATCTGAGACCGCGGGATCACCTTTCCTAGGAGGATTAATGTCTGACGCACTGAGCTTTTCCATGCTCGACGAGCAGCACGTAGAGCTGCTCCCGTCCCGTATCGTGTTGTCGCTATTCAGCACCTCAGCAACCGGCGGGGGCCGCGGTGGCAACGGCGGTCACACGGGTCACGGGGGCATCGGCAAGGGCGGCCTTGGCCTCAACCTCATCAACGCCAATCTCTTCGGTGAACAGCACAACAACGCCGGAGATGGGGTCGGCGGCGATGGTGGCGGCGCTCTTGGCGGCGCTGGTGGCGGCAACCAGGCCTGAGTGGAGCGGGCCAATGTTACCTAGCTGATTGCGTGCGGTAGGCGTTGGTGAGGGGCGGCCGCCCGCGGCTGCCCCCACAACGTGATACCGGATATTCGATACGACGGGGTGGGGCTTCGAATCGGGGGAGGGCGTCATCGATACTGAACATGTGGCGGTTAGTTCTGCGCCTGATGTCGGTGCGGCGCCGCGATTGGCTGATGAGATCGAGCTGATCGGGGAGTATCAGGGTTCGGGTTTTACCGAGCCTCGCTACATCGTGCGCCGTGGCGATGGGCAGGTGATCCAGCTGCCCAAGTTGTTGTTTTTGCTGGCAACCAGCGTGGATGGTAATCGTAACCTGGAGCAGCTGGCAGACGTCCTCAGTACCGAGTTCGGCAAGCTGGTGCAGCCCGACCAGGTGGCCTACTTGATCGAGAACCGGTTGCGGCCAGTGGGGATCGTCGCGCCCGATCCGGCAGCTGTCGACGGCGGTGTGCCGTCGAAACCGGCCGTGAAGTCGGATCCGTTGTTGGCGTTAAAGTTCCGGGTCGGCATAATCCCAGAGCGAGTAGTGTGGCGCATCGCGGGGCTGTTCCAGTCGATGTTTTGGCCTCCGGTGATCCTAGCTATGTTGGCTTCTTTCGTGGCCCTGGATGTATTGATCATCGCTGAGGGCGGCCTAGGGCGGATCGTGCCGGCTGCGCTGGCGCTGGTCTACCAGCCGGAGCTGACCCTGCTGGTGCTGGCCTTGATTCTCGCGGCGGGGGCATTTCATGAGTGTGGGCATGTCACCGCCTGTCGCTATGGCGGAGCCCGTCCGGGCCGGATGGGTTTCGGCATATACCTGGTTTGGCCAGCGCTTTTCAGCACGGTCACCGACTCCTACCGACTCAACCGGGCGGGTCGGCTGCGCACCGATTTGGGTGGCGTCTATTTCAATGCGGTGTTCATAGCCGGTATGTGCGTGGCCTACCTGTACACCGGGTCACCGTGGCTGCTGGTGGCCATTCTGGCGCTGCACATCGAGACCGCCACCCAGTTCTTACCGATGATCCGCCTGGACGGTTACTACATCCTGTCTGACCTCATCGGGGTGCCGGACCTGTTCAGCCGGATGGGTCCGGTGCTGACCAGCCTGATACCCGGGCGGGAGACTCATCCGCGGGTGCGTGAGCTCAAGCCCTGGGCCCGGCGCACCATCACCTTGTGGGTGCTCATTGTGGCGCCTTACCTAGCCTATTGGCTGGTCGGGTTCTTGATCGTGGTGCCGCAGGTGTTGCCAGTGGTCTGGTACCGGCTGCTGGGGTTGAGCCACACGGTGGGCGTCGCTGCGACAGCCGGGCATACAGCCCAGGCCACCCTGGGCGTCGTGCAGATCTTCTTGCTGTTGCTCCCCTGGGTGGGCTCTTTGCTACTAATGGGCATGATGTTGCGCAGGCCGGTCAAGTGGCTATGGGTCCGCTTAGGCCGTCACCAGCCGCAGCCGCAGGCGCAGGTTGAGAGGCCGTAGTGCTCCTCATCCCACACCGCGGTGCGTGGTGGGTGGCTGTTCGGGTATGCCGGTCGGTGGTGATGCTGGCTGCAGTTGCGCTACTGGGCGGCTGCCTGGATGCCTCGACCGGTGGAAGCGCCGGGAGTAGCAATAGCGTCAGCACTGGGGCTGATGGCGGCGCTGGATATGGCAGTCGGGGTAGCAGGGGGGATGGCGGCGGCAACGCCGACGGCGGCGACGCGGGTGGCGGATTCTCCGAACCGATCGCCGGTTCCGGCCGCTTGACCAGTCGCACGATCGACCTATCCGGCGTCAACTCAGTGGTGGCGGGGGCCAATTTCGTTGTGCACCTGCGGACGGGTCGGCCCCCGCAGGCGGTGGTCAGGATGGATGACAACCTGGTTGATCGAGTCGAAGCCACGGTGACCGGCGACCAGCTACGGCTGGAAATCAAGCCGGGCACCAGCGTCCGAAATGTGACCCTGGCGGCCGACGTCACCGTGGGCCAGCTCCACCAGCTAGCTACCAGCGGGGCTAGCCGGGTGATCTTGGCCACTACGGTCGCCAGCCCGGCGCTGCGGATGGAGGTGAGCGGGACCAGCTCGGTCACCGGACTGATCCAGTCTGGCCAGATGCAGGTCGACGTCTCAGGTGCCAGCACCCTGGGCCTATCCGGACAGGTGCAGGACCTGCGTCTGGGTGCGGAAGGTGCTGCCCAGCTATCGCTGGCTGACCTCACCGTCCACCGCCTCGACGCGACTCTGTCCGGGACCAGCGACGTTCTGGTCACGGTCAGAGACACGCTGGCGGTGCAGGCCAGTGGAGTGTCGGTGCTGCGCTACCGCGGCACTCCACGTATCACCGGCTCCGAGACGTCGGGGGTGTCCTCTGTTGTGCACGATTCCTCATAGGTAACGTTGAGTAATAATTGACGACTGCTTATGTAGAGATGTTTGGAATCGTTGAAACGCTATGTCACTGCACGTGCACGGGCCGTTACCGAATGGAACCAGACGATCTTAACTCACAGTAGTATTCACCGTCTAAAAACGCGTCGCCCATGGCTATCTCGTCACAGTTAGCTTATGCTGACGTCAAGGGGGATTGGCGCGACGCGGGGGGGCGTAGCCAATGTGTCAGGGGGGGCCGGGGCGGCCGGCTGTTTGCATCATGCCGCCAACTGTGCCTCCGACCAGCGCCGGATACCGAGCGCGTTGGTCGGGTCAGCTATGAGAACAGATTCCTGGACGCTCTCTGGACGTGACTCAGAGTTGCAGTTCATCGCCGAACGCGTGACCGGTGGGGAATCACGTAGCGTGGTCATTGCTGGGCCTGCCGGAGTAGGCAAGACACGACTTGCTCGGGAAGCACTGGCGGTGGCAAAGCGAAGTGGTCGCGTGACGCGGTGGGCCGCCGGAACCGGTGCGGCCGCCACGATTCCGTTGGGCGCTGTGGCGCATTTGCTACCTGCCGTGGCAACGGTTTCTGATCCCTTCACGCTGCTGCAGCGCGCTGGTGCGGCGATCGCCGAGCAGGGCAAGGGCCACCGGTTGGTCCTCGGGATCGATGATGCGCACCTACTCGATGAGCTGTCGGTGACGTTGCTTCATCAGCTGGCTTTGACCCGTACCGCGTGCCTAGTGTTGACCGTGCGGACCGGGGAGCCGGCTCCCGATCCAGTGGTGACGCTGTGGAAGAACGGTCTCGCCGACAGGCTGGAGCTGGCGCAGCTGCCACGGGCGGCGATGGATCGGCTGGTGACCGGTGTGCTCGGCGGGATAGTGGACAGCCGCACCATCGAGCGATTGTGGCGAGCCACCCATGGGAATGCCCTTTTCCTGCGCGAGCTGGTGGAGGGCGGGTGCGAAACCGGTTCGTTGCGGATGCGCGATGGCGTGTGGCGCTGGGAGGGCCGGATGGAGCCCACTCCGCGGCTCCGGGAGATCGTCCAAGCCCAGCTGGGTGGGTTGGGCGCTGATGAGCGAACCGCGCTGGAGTTGCTGGCCACCGACGAGCCGTTGGGCCTGGGGCGGGTGGCCAGTTTGATCAACCCCGAGGTGGTAGCGGTACTGGAGCGCCGTGGTTTGGTGGCGGTGGTCAACAGCGGCTGGCGGGCTGAAGTGCGGTTGGCGCATCCCATCTATGCCACCGTGGTGCGGGATCAGCTGCCGGAGGCCAACGCATGTCAGTTACGCCGCAGGTTGGCAAACACGCACCTACCGTGGAAACGTCAGGATGACCTGCTTCGGGCCGGCATGCTGCTGCTAGACAGCGACCAACCTCAGGCGCACGCCAGCTTGCTGGCCGACGCTGCGGTGCATGCCAATGCCTTGCTTGATCACGAGAATGCCGCCCGTCTGGCGCAGGCGGCCATTGACGGTAGCGACGGCCGGGACGGGGTGCAGGCGCAACTGGCCTTGATTGAGGCGGTGCGCTGGCAGGGCTGCCCCGACGAGGCCGAGCAGGTGGCTGCGACGACGGCACCATTTGCCACCTCAGCGGAGGACCGGTCGCGTTTGGCTGTGGTGCGGGCGCTGAATCTGTTCTTTGGAGTGCGCCAGGTAGCCAAGGCCGAGGCGATGCTGCACAAGGCTGCCGCCGACGCTGCTGACAACGAAGTCCGTAGGCGCATCAGCGCGGTACACGGCGTGCTGGCGCTTTTCGCGGGGCGCCCGCAGCAGGCTGCCGAATCCGGCGCCGAGATCCTGGCCTCAGAGGGCGTCAGTGCGGAGGCGACGCTGTGGGCGTCGAGCGCTACCGCAGCGGGGTTGGCCGCGCGGGGCCGCACCACCGAGGCGTTGTCGGCCGTGGAGACGGGTTGGGCGGCCCTGGCGCGATGCGCGACTGAGCCGGAAATGGCGTCGTGCCGGCAGATCCTGGCGCATGCCGAGGTGTCGGGGCTGTTGCTGGCTGGGCGCGTGCACGATGCGGTGACGCGAGCCACCGAGTTGCACGAGTGGTGTATGACTCAGCCGCAATGGGCTGGGGATGCCTTGGCCGCCGCTCACGTCGGGTGGACGGCACTGGCTGCAGGACGTCCACGCACCGCCATTCGGTGGCTATCGGAGGCGGTGGCTGGCCTGGGCCAGTGCGACCCAGGTGGATTCCAGCAATTCTGTATTGCTTTGCTCGCGCAGACCCATGCCCAGCTGGGCGATGCCGCCCTCGCTCGGCGGCTGCTGGATGGCAGCAAGGTCGGGCACCACTGCGCGGTGTTCGAACCGGAGTGGCTGCTGGCCGAGGCCTGGCAGGCGGTTGCCGAGGATCGCACCGCTCAGGCGGTCGATCGGGCACTGCGGGCGGCGACGGTAGCCGGCGGTATGGGTCAGCGGGCCATGGAGGCGCAAGCGCTCCATACCGTGGTTCGGTTGGGACGGGCTAGCGAGGTCGCCGGCCGGTTGCGGCAGTTGACCGGCCAGGTCGAGGGCCCTCTGGTGGCCGCCTACAGCGCGCATGCTGAGGCGGCGGCCGCCAACGCCGGTGGCGGGCTCGATGAGGTGGTGGCCGAGTTCGAGGCGCTGGGTGCCCGGTTGCTGGCCACCGACGCCGCAGCGCACGCTGCCGCAGCGCACCTGCGTGCCGGCGATCGGCGCCGCGCGGCGGCCTCCACCGCTCGAGCGGCCGGCCTCGCGCGAGCCTGCGAGGACATCCGCACCCCCGCTCTCGAGCAGCTCGCGCCGCGGCCGCTGACCAGCCGGGAAGGTGAGGTCGCCAGCCTGGTTGTGCAGGGCTTGAAAAACCAGGCCATCGCCGAGCGCCTGGTGCTGTCGGTCCGGACAGTCGAGGCCCACCTGGCTAACGCCTACGCCAAACTCGGCATCAGCAGCCGCGCCGAGCTGGCTCGGGCCCTGCGCGCCGACTAGCAACCCGCGACCCAATACCCCGACATGGAAGGCCGCGACGGGGTGGCTGGTGGAGGGACGACTGGTGATCGTGCTTTTCGGGGCGACCGGGTACACCGGCCGTCAGGTGGCGCAGGCAATGGTGCGGCGAGGATTGCGGCCAACCCTGGCCGGGCGCAATGTCGGCGGCCTCTCCTTGCTGGCGTCCGGGTTGGGTGACCTGGACGTAGTGCACGCCGACGTAAGAGACGCCGCGTCGGTGCGGGCTCTCATCGGCGGGCGTGGCGTGCTGGTCAGCACTGTCGGCCCGTTCATCCGGCTCGGCGAGCCGGCGCTCAGGGCAGCGATCGAGGCGGGGGCGATCTACCTCGACTCGACCGGTGAACCGCCGTTCATCCGCCGAGTGTTCGAGGAATTCGGCCCGGCAGCGGAGCAGACCGGGGCCAGCCTGATCACCGCCTTCGGTCACGACTATGTGCCTGGCAATCTCGCGGGTGCGCTGGCGCTGCGCGACTCGCAGGCAACGGTGCACCGGATCGAGGTCGCGTACCTGATCAGCGGGGTCGGCCGGGCACAGGTGATCAGTCGGGGCACCTTCGGATCGGCTGTCGGACTGCTCACCGAGCAAAGCTTCACCTGGCGCAACGGTATCCAGCTGGAACCCACTGGGTCGCGGATACGCATCCTTCGGATCGGCGGGCTGGAGTACCCGGCGGTCGCCCTCGGCGCTACCGAACATTACGCGCTGCCCCAGCTCGCGGGCCCGGCGGGACTGGCCGAGGTGGATGTCTACTTCGGCCGGTGCACACCTGCGACGCCTCTGGTGCAGCTGAGTTGCCGGGTCATCCCCGCGCTGTTGGCGCTGCCCGCAGTGCGGTCGTTGGTGCGCGGAATCGGAACGTTCGCGCAGCGCTTCGTCGCCGAGGAGCCCGATACGGCTGCGTTGGCTCGGGTCAGCTCCCACGTCGTGGCCACTGCCTATGACGCGTCCGGCGCCGAGCTGGCGCAGGTCAAACTCCGTTCTGGGGACCCGTACTAGCTCACCGCGGAACTGCTCGCCTGGGGTGCGCACCGGGCCGCCGCGCACGGTGTGTCCAGACCTGGAGCGCTCGGCCCGGCAGCCGCCTTCGGCATCGACGCACTGGCAGCCGGAGTCCGCGAGGCAGGCCTACGTCGCTGCTGATGCGCGTCCACGGGCGCCGGCGTCATTCGTCGCCTGGCGCCCCCGGCAGCGTGACTACGATGGCCCGGTGGCAGCCGTGGGTACCCCTCGAGTCGGTGGGATGCTGCTCGCATTGATGATCGGAATGGGATCGATCGGGTTGGGGTGGCTGCTGTGGCCGCCTCCGGGTGGTGGCCCCGTTCGGGCTGCCCGGGCCACTGTGGTGGAGTCGGTGCTCTGCGGGCCGCCCAATGCCGAGGATCTGGTGCATATTGAGCTGTTCGGCGGTCGAGTGGTTCCAGCCCGGCTGGATGGGTGCGGTCACCGGCTGGGTGAGGTGCTGGCCGTCGAGGTGCCCGACCCGCTGCCGGCGGGCGAATGGGTCGCGCACTTGGCGGGATCCGGGGTGCCCACCGCCGCCCGGGACGTGCAGCGTCTGGGGGCAATCGGGGTTGCCGTCGCCGCGATCGCAGGAGCGTTGCTGGCCTGGCGACTGCGCGGCGGTTGGATGGCTGCCCACCGTAGGGTGGTCTCATGACCCGCATCGCTCCGCCGCCGGTTGAGCTGCACCGCGAGACCCTATCCAACGGACTGCGGGTAGTGCTGAGCCCGGACCGATCCGCTCCAGTAGTTGCTGTCGGTGTGCACTATGACGTCGGGTTCCGCTCCGAGCCGCAGGGCCGCACCGGGTTCGCGCACTTGTTCGAGCATCTGATGTTCCAGGGCAGCGAGAGCCTGGAGAAGCTCGCGCATTTTCGCCACGTGCAGTCTTCGGGTGGCACGTTCAATGGTTCCACCCACCCTGACTACACGGACTATTTCGAGATCGTGCCCTCGGCGGCGCTGGAGCGCGCGCTGTTCATCGAGGCCGATCGGATGCGAGCTCCCCGGCTCACCGCGGAAAATCTGCGCAATCAGATCGACGTGGTCAAGGAAGAGATCCGGCTCAACGTGCTCAACCGACCCTACGGTGGATTCCCGTGGATCACGCTGCCGCCGGTGCTCTACGACACCTTTCCCAATGCGCACAACGGCTACGGCGATTTCTCCGAGCTGGAGGCGGCCACCGTGGACGATTGCGCAGCATTCTTCGACGTCTATTACGCTCCGGGTAACGCGGTACTCACGGTCTCCGGGGATTTCGCCGTGGACGCAGCGCTCGAGCTGGTGCACCGGCACTTCAGCGACGTGCCCGCCCGTCCGGTACCGCTGCGGCCGTCGTTCGCCGAGCCACCACCGGCGGCCGAACGCCGGCACCGCTATCCCGATTCGCACGCACCGTTACCCGCACTGGCCATCGGTTATCGGATGCCCGATCCGGCAGCCGGCTTCGAGGACTACCTCGCCTATGAGGTGCTCTCCGCGGTGCTGTCCGACGGTGACTCGTCGCGCCTCGAGCAGCGTCTGGTGCACACCGACGCGCTGGTCACCGACGTCGGTGCAGGCTGCGGCCTGTTCGGGTCGCCGCTGGATGCCCGCGACCCGGATACCTTCACCATCACCGCGGTCCATCCCGCCAGCGTGGACGTCAACCAAGTGCTCGCCGCCACCGATGAGGAGATCGCCAAGCTTGCCGCGGAGGGTCCCGACCCCGAAGAATTGGCCCGGATCACCGCTCGGTGGGCCGCAACGCTGTTCCGTGAGCACGACCGGCTGGTGAGCCGGACGATGGCCATCGGCACCTTCGAGCTGCTGTACGGG
>JBHELN010000305.1:0-3146 GCA_046263115.1 Pseudonocardiaceae bacterium
CGCAGCGCCACGGTCAATTATCGATCAAGCGCGCAGTGGGCAGGCATGGCGCTGGATGGTGGGTGGAAGGCGACAACCCCGCTGCCTCCACCGACTCCCGTCACCTAGGTACCGCAGTCCCCATCGGGGTCGTCCTCGCACGCCTGTGGCCTGCGCCCCGCATTCAGCGGGCTCAACGGGGTAAGTGACGCTCGGATAGGCCCCGCTCAGCCTGCTGAATGCGTCAAGCGTTGGGAGCGCGGAGGGCGGCGTAGCGGGCTTGGCAGGTTGACCAGTGCGGGAGCAAACCTGCGGCGGCGGCTTCAGCGAGGGTGGGGGCGGCGCGGTCCTTGTCGGACAGCACCGGCTTGAGGTCGGTCGGCCAGGGTAGTTGCAGTGCCGGGTCAAGCGGATGCACGGTGTGTTCGGCTGCGGGGTCGTAGCCGGTGGAACACAGGTAGGCCATCACAGTGCCGTCGGTCAACGCGACGAACGCATGCCCGATGCCTTCGGCGAGATAGACCGCGCGACAGTTCGTGGCATCCAGCAGTGCCGAGCACCAACGGCCGAAGGTGGGCGAACCCAACCGGACGTCAATGGCGACGTCCAGCAGCGCGCCCCGGGAGCAGTGCACGTACTTGGCCTGCCCCGGTGGCACGTCGGAGAAGTGCACTCCTCGGATCACGCCGCGGCGGGAGACGCTGTGATTGGCCTGGGCCAGCTGGAGCTGGTGACCGGTGGCGTCGGCGAATGACGATTGCTGGAACGGGGCCACGAACTGACCGCGTGCGTCGCGGAAGATCACAGGGGTGAACTCGATCACTCCCGGCACGTCCAGTTCCCGGAACTGCACAGGCTTCCTTAGCTAACGGCTTGACGGCGCATTGCGACTTTAGCCCCCTGATCTGGTGACGTTCTAGATCCACTTCAGCGCGAGTCGGGCACCACCTGTCACAGGCGGTTGCTGCGATCGCATAACTAACCGCCGGTTCGCGCGTTGGTCCACTCGACAGGGTTGTGACACCTCGTTGCCAGAGTCGAAGTGCTTCGCGGCGGGAGGGTGGTGCCGTGCCCGAGCGGGCAGAGCGGGTGGATTTCGTGCCCGTATCGCTGGACCCTGGAGACGTGGCATGGACCGCCCCTGGGCGTCCACTCGCCGCTTTCCGGCCGGGCCGGTCCAGCTCGCCTGGCTGGGTGGCACCTGACTCGTTCGGCTCGACACCGGTTTCCCAGACTGAGGTCCCGTTGCCGGACTCGCCCGCGTTGGTGTGTGCGGGCGGCCTAGTGGTCCAGGCCAACCCGGCAGCAGCCCAGCTCGCCGGCCGGTGGCTGCCCGATTCGCTGATCGGCCTGCCGCTGCACAGCTTGTTGGTGGGCGCACCAACCGGCACCGACGGCGTCGACGTCGGCACCGAGGCTGGTCTGATCGGGCCGGGCGGCCGAGTGGTACCGGTGCGCATGGTGACCTGGCAACTGCCGGGCACCGACCTGCTCATGGTGTTCCTGATCGACATCTCCGACCTGCACTGGGCTGGCGCCGCACCGGATACCAGCGAGCTAGCCCGTGAAAATGCCCGGCTTCTGCAAGCGCAGCGGATCGCCTGCATCGGCAGCTTCGTGTGGGAATGGCCCACCAACAAGATCCGCTACAGCCCTGCGCTGGCGGAACTGTTCGACGGCCACTGCGAGGATGCAGATCCGTTCCGGCACATTCATCCCGAGGATCTTCCCCAACTGTTCCAGCGGGTCCAAGAGATGGTCTCCGATCTCGACGCGGATACCCTGGAGGTGGAGTTCCGCGGGCTACCAGAGCACGGTGAGTTGCATTACTTGTGCCGTGCGGAGATCGAGCGCTCGGACTGGGGGGAGCCCCTGCGCCTGGTAGGTACTGTGCAGGAGAACACCCAGGAGCGAGCACTGGAGCGGGCTCTGCGCGCCGAGCAACACCGGTTGACGCAGGCGCAGCGGGTGGCCCGCATCGGCACCTGGGAGTGGGACCCGGATCGCGACCGGCTCATCTGGTCGGACGTTCTGCAAGAGATTTACGGGCTCCCCACCGAGCACACCACCTACCAGACCTTCCTGTCCCTGGTGCATCCCGATGATCGGGTATGGGTGGACGGGCTGTGGCGCCAGCTGGTCGTCGACCAAGCGCCAGTGACCTTTGAGCACCGCGTGCTGCGATCCGACGCAGCGGTGCGCACCGTTCGCTGCCATGGCGCGGCCATTGCCGATGCCTCGGGTGGTTGCCGCCTGGTCGGCACGGTGCAGGACGTGACCGAGCAGCGAGCCGCGGAAGCCCGGATGATGCGCTCCAGCCAGCGTTTCGCGGATCTGGTGGCGATTACCCCGGTGGGCATCGGGATCTTCGACGACAACGATCGGTTGGTCGACGCGAACGAAGCGTTGTGCAAACTGCTGGGTTATGACTTGGAGACGCTGCGGGGGATGACTTCCGAAGCGCTCACTCACCCCGATGAGCGAACCACCCAGCTGCGTCCTCTGCGCACCCATCACGCGGCCCGAACGGAGAGCTATACGGTCCCCCAGCGGATGCTGCTGCGAGCCGACGGCGACCCGGTGTACTGCGAGTTGCACGTTTCGTCGTCGGTGCAGGACGACGGCCAACGCTTCCTGCTGGTGATCTTCACTGATATCACCGAGCAGCGCCGGGTGGCCGAGGCGCTCACCTACCGGGCAACCCACGACGAGCTCACCGGGTTACCCAACAGGGCCGCCATCAAGGACACCTTGACCGAGCTGTTCGCCTCCGGCGCGTCCGATATCGCGGTGCTGTTCTGCGGTGTCAACAACTTCAAACGGGTCAATGATGCGCTGGGCCATGATGCCGGCGATGAGCTGCTGGTCGCGCTGGCGCGGTGGCTGAAGGACGGATTGCCTGAGGGCTGCACCGCCGGCCGCCTTTCCGGCGACGTCTTTGTGGTGATCTGCGCCGACGTTGCTGCCCAGGGCGGCATCGGTTCCCTGGTGGCCCAGGTCTCGGGTCTACTGCGTACCGCGATCCCACTGCGCGGTCAGGTGATCCGGCTGTCGGCGGCCATCGGAGTGGCCGTACCGGACGACTCGACGACCGGCGCGCAAGACCTGATGCGCTTCGCCGACGCCGCTATGTACGCGGCCAAACGGACCGGCGCCGGGCATTTCGC
>JBHELN010000306.1:0-7791 GCA_046263115.1 Pseudonocardiaceae bacterium
TCGAGGGCGTACACCGGCTGGCCGCCGTGCTGGAGGGCGAGCTCGAGCTGCAACGCACGTTCGGTAGCGTGCGCCCACGCACGGTGTTCGGCCCGCAATCCCCATCCCCGGACACCGCCTAGCCGGGGGGAGAGAAGCGGCCGGTGAGCGATCGCAGCGTGGCGGTACTAGCTGGTGGGCTCTCGCATGAGCGGGACGTGTCGTTGCGCTCCGGGCGCAGGCTGTCCAGCGCGTTGCGAGACACCGGGCTGCACGTGGAGGAGTGGGACGTCGACGCCACCTTGATCGGGCGGCTGACCCGGAGCCGACCGGACGCCGTGGTCGTGGCATTGCATGGCGGTGCCGGCGAGAACGGCGCCGTGCAATCAGTGCTGGAGATGTTGCGGATCCCCTATGTCGGTGCCGATCCGCGAGCCTGCCGCCGGGCCTGGGATAAACCGACCGCCAAGGACGAAGTAGCCCGGGCCGGCCTGAATACTCCGGATTGGATCGCGCTGCCGCACGCCACGTTCCGCGATCTCGGACCGCAGGACGTGCTGGACGCGCTGGTCGACCGGCTCGCCCTGCCGCTGATCTTCAAGCCGCCGCAGGGTGGCTCGGCGCTCGGCGTCCACGTGGTGCGCGAGATCTCCGAGCTACCGGGAGCCATCGTGGCTTGCCTGGCTTACGGGGACACCGTCCTGGCCGAACGTTTCGTCGAAGGGGTCGAGGTCGCGGTCACGGTACTGGAGGATTCTGATGGCCGGCCGCAGGCGTTGCCGGCCGTGGAGATCGAGGCCACCTCCGGTTTCTATGACTACGCGGCCCGCTACACCGCCGGCTTGGCTACCTTCCATGCACCGGCCCGGCTCGACGACGCAGCGACTGCCGCGGTAGCCGGCCTCGCCGTGAACGCACACCGGCTACTCGGGCTACGCGATGTGTCCCGAACCGACGCGGTCGTCACCCCGGACGGGGTGGCTCACTTCCTGGAAGTCAACGTCGCGCCGGGCCTCACCGAGACGTCCCTGCTGCCGATGGCGATCGAATCCACGGGTGCAGATCTAGGGACCGTCTACGCAGCCCTCATCGAGCGAGCCGTCGCCCGCGCCTAACCCGGCGACCTGACCCCTGACTCCGACATGGAGACATATCAGGTTACTGACCGCCTCCTGAGCTCGATATTTCTCCATGTTGGGTGACCATGAGGTCGGTTATGCGTTTGAGGTCTTCTAGCGAGCCGAATTCGACGACGATGCGGCCTTTACGGCGGCCCAGTTCCACCTTCACCCGGGTATCGAAGGCATCGGACAGGCTTTCCGCGAGATGTTGCAGGCCGGGTGCCCGCATCGGGCGTGAGGCCGCCGGTTTGGCGGGGGTCTTAACGGGCTCAGTACGGCTGAGCGTGACCGCTTCCTCGGTGGCCCGGACCGACAGCCCTTCGGCGACAATCCGCGCCGCCAGCTCCTCCTGGGCGACCGGTTGGTCAAGGCTGAGCAGTGCCCGGGCATGCCCAGCGGAGAGCACTCCGACCGCGACCCGGCGCTGCACCGCAACCGGCAGCTTGAGCAGCCTGATGGTGTTGGTGATGACCGGACGGCTGCGCCCGATGCGAGACGCCAGCTGCTCGTGCGTCACCCCGAAATCGTCCAGCAGCTGCTGGTATGCGGCCGCCTCTTCCAGCGGGTTGAGCTGAACCCGGTGGATGTTCTCCAACAAGGCATCACGGAGCATCGCGTCATCAGCGGTGCTGCGCACGATCGCGGGAATGCAGTCCAGGTCAGCCTGCTGCGCCGCCCGCCACCGCCGCTCGCCCATGACCAGCTCGTACCGGCCATCGTCCAACGGTCGGACCACGATCGGCTGCAGCAGCCCGAACTCCCGGATCGAGTGCGCGAGCTCGGCGAGAGTTTCGTCGTCGAACACCTGACGCGGTTGCCTGGGGTTGGGCACGATGGCCGCGATAGGCACCTCTTGGTAGACCGCGCCGACGATCCGATCAACTGGGGAATCTGTCAGCCGAGCCGGATCTACCCCGGTGTCTACCGGTGCGGTGGGAATCAAAGCAGCCAGACCGCGCCCGAGCCCGCCCTTGCGCTGGATTCCTGAGCTTTGCGACAACGCGCTGCTAGGGGACATCAGCGTGTCCTCTCGCGGCCACTGGAATGGCCGTCGGTCGGATACCCACGATCCGGATCGACGGGATCGACAGACCCCGCGTTGACGTAGCGGTGGTCGAGTGCGATCTCTCGCGCGGCGTCCACGTAGCTCAGCGCACCACGCGAGCCGGGATCGTAAACCAGCACGGTCTGCCCGAATCCGGGCGCCTCGGACACTTTGACGCTGCGCGGAATCACGGTACGCAATACCTGGTCACCGAAGTGGTTGCGGACCTCGCTGGTGACCTGGTCGGCCAGCTTGGTCCGGCCGTCGTACATGGTCAGCAGGATCGTGGAGACAGACAGTGCCGGATTGAGATGGGCCTGGACCAACTCGATGTTTCGCAGCAGCTGTCCGAGCCCCTCCAACGCGTAGTACTCGCACTGGATGGGGATCAGCACTTCAGGTGCAGCGACCAGCGCGTTCACCGTGAGCAAGCCCAACGACGGTGGGCAGTCGATGAAGACGTAGTCAACGCCCAACTCGTCGAGGGCGACGTTGGACAGCGCCCTGCGCAGCCGGGATTCCCGAGCCACCATCGACACCAATTCGATCTCGGAGCCGGCGAGGTCGATCGTCGCGGGTATGCACAGCAAGTTCGACGACTGCGGGCTGACCGCAACCACGTCGGTGATTGCGCACGCGCCGAGCAGCACCTCGTAGACCGACCGGGTACCGGAGCGGTGCTCGATTCCCAACGCGGTCGACGCGTTGCCTTGCGGATCCAGGTCGACGACGAGCGTGCGCAAACCCTGCAACGCCAGCCCGGCAGCAAGGTTGACCGTGCTCGTGGTCTTCCCGACGCCACCCTTCTGGTTGGCCACTGCAAGCACCCGGCGCCGAGCCGGCGCGGTAACCGGTCGGTGGGGTGCTTGACTCGAGTCGCTCGCTCCGCTTCCTCGGCGATCGGAGTCCACCCGGAGTCGCCGCGCAGCGCGTGGGGCGTAGGCCTGTCGGAAGTGAGATCCGGCCCGACACCAGGGGTGCTGCCCACCTGATAAATCCCGCTCGACGCGGCCGGCTGGGCACCCCGGACACGGGCGTGCCGCGGCGTCGTTTCACGTGAAACATCGAGCCGGGAGGCGGATGTGATATTGCCTGCGTCGGGACTGAGACTGCGCTGGGCCAGATCGTGCTGCGCGATGTTGTGCTGGGTCACGTTGTCCAGTGGCGACACGTTGTCCAGTGGCGACGCGTTTCCGGACCACCTCGGAGGGCTCACGCTCACCGATCCTTCCTCTTTCGTGCCTTCGTAGGACGCATGACACGCTGAGCCGGCCGCGTCACCACGATGACCGTCGGCGGCGGGTGCACAATCGTGGCACCGCACTGAACGATCTCTACCGCCGCCCCTCCGGCAGCGCGCACGGCGTCGATGTCCCGGGCGACCTCCTGCTCCGCACTGGTGCCCTTGACAGCCAGTAACCGCCCGCACGGCGCCACCAGCGGCAGTGCCCACCCCGCCAACCGGCCCAGCGGCGCCACCGCGCGCGCGGTCACGACGTCATACTCGCCGAGCTGTTCCCGCACCGCGGGGTCTTCAGCACGGCCGCGATGCACACAAACGGCAAGACCGAGCTCGGCGATCACCTCGTGCAGCCACCCAACCCGCCGAATCATCGCTTCCAGCAGGACAACCGTCAGATCTGGCCGGGCGATCGCCAGCGGGATGCCCGGCAGACCCGCACCGGAGCCGATGTCGAGCACCCGACAGCCGGCGGGCACGAGTTCCCCGACGACCGCGGAATTGAGCAGATGACGGTCCCACAACCGGTCCGCTTCGCGAGGACCGATCACTCCTCTGTCAATCCCGGGGCCGGCCAGCATCTCTGCGTACCGTGCGGCGAGATCGAACCGATCGCCGAATACCGCCTGGGCCTCCAGAGCGGGATGTTTCACGTGGAACCAAGCAGTCTGAAGTCACTCGGCCGGGAAGACCACGACTCGGCGGTGCGGCTCCTCACCGTCACTCTCGCTACGCACACCCTCGACGGCAGCCACCGCGTCATGCACGATCTTGCGCTCGAAGGGAGTCATGGGCTGCAGCCGGATCGGCTCGCCGCCCTCGAGTACCCGCTGCGCCGTGGTGCGGCCCAGCTCACCGAGGTCGCTTCGCCGGGAAGCCCGCCACTGGGCGATGTCGAGCATCAGCCGGCTGCGAGCGCCGGTCTGTTGCTGAACCGCCAGCCGGGTGAGTTCCTGTAATGCCTCGAGGACCACGCCGCGTGGGCCCACCAGCTTCGCCAGGTCATCTCCGCCGTCGATGCTCACCATGGCACGGCCCGCCTCGACGTCGAGATCGATGTCACCGTCGTAGTCCACGAGGTCGAGCAGTCGTTCGAGATAGTCGCCCGCTACGTCGCCCTCCTGAACGAGAAGATCCTCACTCGCCACCGCCGCGGGAGCCGCCGATCGCGTGCCATCCGCCGCGTCCCCAGCGTCAGTCGACGACTCCACCTCGGTCACCGCTGCATCAGTCGCCAGCGTTTCCGCCACAACTGTCTCCTCTCCCGGCGAACGCGCCGTCAGCGGCGCTTGCGGTTCGTCTTCTTCCGCGGACGTGGCCGCGGTCGCTGCTGGATCATGCCAGGCGGCGCCGCGCCATCCGCGCGAGCCGAGCCGCGGCCGTTGGTCGAAGTCGCTGAGCTGCCCTCGACGGAGCCGGCAACCGAACTACCGTCGGTGGAGGCAGCAGTCGGTCTACTGTCGGCATCATTCGATCCAGATCGCGGAGAGCCAGCGCCGCTCGCGGCCGCACCAGACCCCATCTCGATGTCCGATCCATCACTGTCGGTCAGATTAGCGGGGCTGGGACCGCCGTCCTTCTTCGGCCGGCTCGGCTTCTGACCCGGCCGGGGCGCCAACGACTGCCGCGTGGCGATCGCGGCCTCCTTCTTCTCCGCGTCCTCGGTGTCGATCCGCTGGTACACCACCCGCTGCTGGGCCAGCGTCCACAAGTTGTTGGACAACCAGTACAGCAGGATCGCCAACGGGAAGAACGGGCCACCGGCCACCACGCCTAGCGGGAACAGGTACACCATCATCTTGTTCATCATCGCGGCCTGCGGGTTGGCGGCGATCTGGGCGGGGTTCTGCCGCGCCACCGAGTGCTTCGCGGTCAGGTGGGTGAGGACACCAGCCACGATGGTCAGCGGGATCGCCACCGCGGCGATCTGCCACCGGGAGATGTCCCCGTACCGGGACAGCAACTCGGCCGGCTCGGTGATGAACGCCGACAGCGGCACGCCGAACAGGTGGGCATCGAGGAAAGACCGCACGTCGGCCGCGCTGAACACGTAGTTGCCGATCTGGCGGTTCGCCTCGGCGGACAGGAACGGCCGGTTGAACGACCGCAGCACGTGGAACAGTCCGATGAACACCGGGATCTGCACCAGCACCGGCAAGCAGCCACCCAGCGGATTGACGCCCTGCTCGGACTGTAGCTTCTGCATCTCGGCCGCCATCTTCTGGCGGTCGTCACCGTATTTCTTCTTCAGCTTCTGGATCTCGGGCGCGAACTCCTGCATCTTGCGCATCGAGCGGACCTGGCTGACGAAGGGTTTGAACAACACGGCGCGCAGGGTGAACACCAGGAAAACCACAGCCAGCGCCCACGCGAAACCGTTGCCCGGACCCAACACGTAGCCGAACGCCTTGTGCCAGAACCACAGGATGGCCGATACCGGGTAGTAGATGAAGTTCAGCACAACGACTCACTCTCGGCCTGGGAGCGGGAAGATCTCGCGGGGGGCACCGGGTCCACGCCTCCAGGGTGCCAGGGTCCGCAACGCAACAGGCGCCTTACGGTCAACCACGCTCCGCGCAACGCCCCGTGGACGGTCAACGCCTCGATCGCATAAGCGCTACAGCTGGGGTAAAACCGGCAGCTAGGCGGCAAAAATGGGGAAATCCACCGGCGGTAGAACGCCAGGATGTGGACCAACGTCCACGCCACTGGACCGGTTGAGCGGGCCAGGGGCGGGTCGGGAGGTTGAACCGTCATCGGGCCGGCTCCGACCCGATCAACCGCTGTAGCGACACGTCGAGGTCGTCACCCAGCGCGGCGCTACTCGCACCAGCCGCCGGCGGCAGCGCGCGCACCACCACGAGCGCACCCGCGGGCAGTGCGGTCAACCGGGACCGCATCAGATGCCGCAGCCGGCGCTGCACCCGGTGCCGCACCACCGAGCCGCCCACCTTGCGGCCCACCACGAATCCGACTTTGGGCCCCCGCAGTGGCGATCCCGCGGCCGCGCCGGCGTGGGCCAGGTGCACAACGACCGAACCACGGCCGACCCGGCGGCCCCGCTGCACCGCCGTCGCGAAGTCATCGCGGCGGGTCAGACGGGCGACAGCGGGCAGCAACGTGAAGATTTCCGAACAGCTACGCTTCAGGCGGACAATTCGGTACGGCCCTTGCGCCGCCGGGCCGCGAGGATGGCCCGACCGGCGCGGGTACGCATGCGCAACCGGAACCCGTGGGTCTTCGCGCGGCGACGGTTGTTCGGCTGGAACGTGCGCTTGCCCTTAGTCACGGCTGTCGTTCTCCCGGTGCTTAGGTTGTTAGTGGGGGCTTCTCATTGCGGGGTGGCAGCCGTCGGGACTGCGCAGTAGTCGGGTCGTCCCCTGCGGGCACAGGCGGCACACTGCAACGGTTCCCACCCGGTGAGCGGACCGCGTCTGCCACGGGGGAGGGCGCGCAAGAATGCCCGCCGCTAGGCGGGAGACGAGCAGAGCCTAAGCGGCCAGTAGCCGCGCCGTCAAAACCAGCGTCCGGCGTTACTGTCCGGGCGACACGCCGTTACATCGGTGGTGCTTGCTTACACGGGGTTCTTGTGGCAGTACTCCAGGTTTGCTCACGCGGCGCCTGACTCGGTTTAGCAGTCGGGCGGGCAGCCGGGGGCAGGCTGGTACGTCGGGGACCCGGGGAACGCGGACATCACTGTTATCCACAGCTGTGGACAATCTTGTGGACGAACAGTGCTTCTGCAGGTCCATCACCGGCCGAAGGGGAGTCAGCGGGTGTCAGAGCGGCAAACCGATCTCGGTCAGGTCTGGAACGAGGTCGTTCGGGACCTTTCCACCGGAACGCTCTCGCCGCAGCAACGAGCCTGGATGCGCGTCACCCGCCCGATCGGCCTGCTGGATGGCACCGCGCTGCTCGCGGCTCCCAGTGACTTCGCCAAAGACGCCATCGAACGCGCGCTGCGGGAACCCATTATCGCCGCACTGTCCCGGCACCTGGGTCGGCAGGTCTCACTGGCGGTGAAGGTCGATCATCCCCTGCCAGTGCCACCGCAGTTGCCGCCGCAGTTCACCGAGCCGGGCAGCGCGGCCTCCGATGACTTCAGCATGGTCGGAGCCGCAATGAACGGGCAGGTCGGCGGCCCGGCCGCCAGTCCTGGCAAGCACGACGAGGAGGAGGCCGCGCTGGCCACCGTGAACGAGATCTGGCCTAGTTTCGCCGGCCCGGCCGCCGCAGCACCGACCCGACCGCCGAGTTCTCAAACCAGACTCAACGAGAAGTACACCTTCGACACCTTCGTGATCGGCGCGTCCAACCGGTTCGCCCACGCCGCCGCTGTGGCTGTGTCGGAAGCACCGGCGCGGGCGTACAACCCGCTGTTCGTCTGGGGCGAGTCGGGACTGGGC
>JBHELN010000307.1:0-8975 GCA_046263115.1 Pseudonocardiaceae bacterium
GAAGAGCAGGAAGGCGAACACTGCCGCGGTCAGCGGGGAGCGCTTGGCCAGCCCGGCCCATTGGGACAGGTGAGTGGCCTCACCATCAGCGTCGCGGACCAGGGTGACCACCCCGAACGCGGCCAACGTGGTGAAGCCGTACGCGAGCAGGTAGAACATCGTGCCGGACAGTCCCTGGGCGGTCAGCGCGATCGCCCCCACCAGCAGGAAACCGGCGTGCGCCACCGACGAGTAGGCAATCATGCGTTTGATGTCGGTCTGGGTCAGGCCCAGGACCGCGCCGATCACCATCGACACGATCGCCACGCCCCACAGCAGCCCGCGCCATTCCCAGCGGGTGCCTTCGAAGCCCACCGTCAGCACGCGCAGGATGGCGCCGAAGGCAGCGACTTTGGTGCAGGCCGCCATGAACGCCGTCACCGGCGTCGCCGCGCCTTGGTAGACGTCCGGGGTCCAGGTGTGGAACGGCCCGACCGAGCCCTTGAACAGCAGCCCGATCACCAGCAGCGCCAGCCCACCGAACAGCAGGGTGTCCGACCGGTCAGTGCCGGCCGACGCCTCGGCGATCCGGGCCAGCTGAAGCGAACCCGCGTAGCCGTACAGCAACGCCACCCCGTACAGGAAGAACGCCGAGGAGAACGCTCCCAGCAGGAAGTATTTGACGGCCGCCTCCTGGGACAGCAGCCGGCGCCGCCGGGCCATCCCACACATCAGGTACAGCGGCAGGGACAGCACCTCCAACGCGATGAACATGGTGAGCAGGTCGTTGGCTGCAAGGAAGACCATCATCCCGCCCAGGGAGAACAAGAACAGCGGGAAGACCTCGGTCTGCATCATGGTCTCGGTCTGGGTCCCGACCAGCTGAGCGCGGTCGGCCGCCGTGCCGGGGCGCACCGCTGCGTCGGGGGTGAACGCTCCGCCGGGCTCGACCGTCCGATCCGCGATGAGCAGCACCGCGCCCAAGCTCAGGGCTAGCAGCGTGCCCCACAGGAACAGCGCGGGGCCGTCAACGGCGACCGTCCCGGCCAGCGTCACCACATTCGTGACACCACGGGAATACAGGTGCATGCCCAGTGCGGCACCGGCCGCGGCCAGCGTGAGCAGCGTCAAGACGACCTGAGCCGACCACCGCGCCGGGCGGGCCACGAACGCCTCGACCAGCACCGAAAGGCAGGCCGCGCCGAGTACCACCAGGATCGGGGCGATCCCCCCATAATCGACCGCAGGCGCAGTGACGTGCTGAACCTGGCTGGGGAGTTCCCACCGGAATGTACCGTCGAGCACCTCAGCTGCCTCCCTGCCCGGCCACCGGGTCGGACAGGCCGACCTCGGTGACCGTGGCCCCGACCGACGGTTGAATCACATTCAGCACCGGCTGCGGGAAGAACCCGAGCAGCAGGATCAGCGCCACCAGCGGTACCAGCACCGCAATCTCACGGATCGTCAAGTCCGGGAAGCCGGCCCGTCGCCGGTGCGGCCCGGGTGCGGTGGCGGTACCCGGCCCGTCCAGGGTTGCGAGCACGGCCGCCCCGCGCACCGGTCCCTGCGATACGCGCTGGTAGAACCACAGCACATACAGGGCAGCCAGGATGATCCCCGCGGTGGCGATGACGGTGTACACCGGCTGCCGCGGGTACGAGCCGATCAAGACCATGAACTCCGAGACGAAGGAGTTGGTGCCGGGCAGCGCCAGTGCGGACAGCCCGGCCAGCAACATCATCCCGGCCAGTACCGGAGCCAGCGCCGCCACCCCGCCGTAGTCGCTGATCAGCCTCGATCCACCGCGAGCGATCAGCATGCCGACCACGATAAACAGCATCCCGGTGGAGATGCCGTGGTTGATCATGTACAGCACCGCGCCAGCCTGAGCCTGGGTGGAGAAGGCGAACACGCCCAGCGCGATGAAGCCGAAGTGCGCCACCGAGGTGTAGGCCACAAACCGCTTCATGTCGGACTGGCCGACGGCCAGCAGCGCCGCATAGATGATGCCGGCGATGGCCAGTATCAACACCAGTGGGGCCAGCGTGCGCGACGCAGCGGGGAACAGCGGCAGGCAGTAGCGCAGGAAACCGTAGATGCCGACCTTGTCCATCACGCCGACCAGCACCACCCCGACGCCTATCGGGGCTTCGGCACCAGCGTCGGGCAGCCAGGTGTGCAGCGGCACCAGCGGTGCCTTGATGGCGAAGGCGATGAAGAACCCGAGGAACAACCAGATCTGGGTGCTGGTCGGGATCGTTGCGGCGATGCGTTGCAAAGCGGCCCAGTCGAAGGTGCCATGTCCCAGCCGGCGCCCGCTGACCACGAACAGACCGATCACGCTGGCCAGCATGACCAACCCGCCCAGCAGCGAGTACAAGAAGAACTTCACCGCGGCGTACTGCCGTCGCGGGCCGCCGAAGCGCCCGATCAGGAAGTACATCGGCACCAGCATGACCTCGAAGAACAGGTAGAACAGGAATACGTCGGTGGAGATGAACACGCCGATGAGCATCGATTCCAGCGTCAGCAACAATGCGTAGAAACCCGCCGGGGTGCGGCCCTCGGGTAGCTTCTCCGCCCAGGACGAACCCATCACGATCGGCACCAGCACGCCGATCAGCGCGATCATCACCAGGGCGATGCCGTCGATGCCGAGCGCGAAACTGGTGCCGAACGCGGGAATCCACGGCACGGACAGGATGAGTTGCAGCCGCCCCCCGCCGGGTTGGTAAGCCGACCAGGCCACCGCGGCCAGTACCAGCTCGACTAGCGCGAAAGCCAAGCCGGTGGCCTTTGCCACCACCGGCGCGGCGCGCATCGGAGCCACCACCGCAGCGCCCACCAGCGGCAGCAGCAACATGGCCAGTAACACTCCGCCCCCGTTCATGCGAAGCTCACCGCCACCAGGAAGGCGATGACCACGATCCCGCCGCCGAGCATGCCCAACGCGTAACTACGCACAAACCCGGTCTGTAGCCGGCGCAGCCGGCCGGAGGTCCCGCCGAGCAGCGCCGCGGTGCCGTTGACGATGCCGTCAATGCCTTTGTTGTCCACGAACACCAGCGCCCGGGTCAGCCAGGTACCGGGTCGGGCGATGATCGCCTCGTTGATCGCGTTGGCGTACAGGTCGGCTCGAGCGGCCGCCACCGGCACCGACACTCGTTCGGGCCGGACGACCGGCACCGGGTTGCGACCGACGACCAGCCAGGCCACCAGTACTCCCAATGCGGATACCAGCACGGTGAACAGCGGGACCAGCACCGCCGCGTTGCCCGACTCCACCGGCACCAGGGCCCCCACTGAGGGCTCCAGCCAGCGCGCCAACCGCTCCCCCGAAGCGAGGAACAAGCCGGCGATCAGCGAGCCGATGGCCAGCGGCACCATCGGCACCCACATCACCGGCGGGCACTCGTGCGGGTGGTACGCCTGGCCGTCAGCGGTGCGCAAGTTGCGCCAGCGTTCCTCACCGAAGAACGTCATGAGCATCAAGCGGGTCATGTAGAACGCGGTCAGCCCCGCCGACAGCAGCGCGATCAGGCCGAACAGCCAGCCGGCATCACCGCCCGCACCGAAGGCCGCCTCGATGATCGCGTCCTTGGAGTAGTAGCCGGACAGGAATGGGAATCCAATCAGCGCCAGGTAACCGGTGCTGAAGATGGCGAAGGTGATCGGCAGGTGCCTGGCCAGCCCGCCCATCCGGCGCATGTCCACCTCGTCGTGCATGCCGTGCATGACCGACCCTGCCCCGAGGAACAGGCCCGCTTTGAAGAAGCCGTGGGTGAGCAGGTGCACGATGCCCAGCGCGTAACCGGCCGGGCCCAACCCGACCGCAAGGATCATGTACCCGATCTGGCTGACCGTGGAGTAGGCCAGCACTTTCTTGATGTCGTCGTAGGCGCATCCGATGATCGACCCGATCAGCAGGGTGATCGTGCCGACCGCCGCGACGGCCAGCCGGCCGCTGGCACTGAGGTTGTACAGCGGGCTGCACCGGGCGACCAGGTACACCCCGGCGGTCACCATCGTCGCAGCGTGGATCAGCGCTGAGACCGGGGTGGGGCCTTCCATCGCGTCGGGCAACCAGGCCTGCAGTGGGAACTGACCGGACTTACCGCAGGCGCCCAGCAGCAACAGCAGGGTGATCGCCAGCAGGGTCGGCCCGCTGATCTCTCCGGCGCGGGGAAATACCTCGGAGAACCGCACGGTGCCCAGCGAGCGCCAGATCAAGAAGATGGCAATGGCCAGGCCGACGTCGCCGACCCGGTTCATCAGGAACGCCTTCTTGGCCGCCGTGGCGGCGCTGGGACGATCCTGGTACCAGCCGATCAGCAGGTAGGACGCCAGGCCCACGCCCTCCCAGCCGAGGTAGAGGGTGACGAAGTTGTTGGCGAGCACCAGGATGAGCATCGCCGCGATGAACAGGTTGAAGTATCCGAAGAACCGCCGCCGTCCGGGATCATGCTCCATGTACCCGATCGCGTAGAGGTGGATCAGGCCCCCGACCCCGGTGATGAGCAGCACGAAGGTCAGGGACAGCGGGTCCAGCCGCAGGCCGTAGCTGACTTGCAGGGCGTTGACCGCGAACCAGGTGCCGCTGCCTAGTTCCTGGGTGCGCTGCGACGCGTCGAATCCCAGCCACTCGGAGAACAGCGCCACCCCGTAGACGAATGCGGTCAGCACCGTCGCGCAGCCCAACAGGTGCCCCCAGGCATTGGTGCGACGGCCACCGGCCAGCAACACGAACGCGCCGAAGACGGGCAACACAACGAGCAGCCAGGCATATTGCGCGGTGCCACCAGTGACAGCCACTGGGGCCAAGGCCAAGACCTCGCCCACTGCGTCCCCTCAGTACTTGAGCAGGTTCGCGTCGTCGACCGAGGCCGATCGGCGCGTCTTGAAGATCGCCATGATGATGGCCAACCCCACCACCACCTCGGCGGCAGCTACCACCATCACGAAAAACGCCATGATCTGCCCGTCCAGCGTGCCGTTGATCCGGGCAAAAGTGATCAAGGTCAAGTTCACCGCGTTGAGCATCAGTTCGATGCACATGAACACCACCACCGCATTGCGGCGCACCAAGACACCGACGGCGCCGATGGTAAACAGCAGCGCCGACAGCAGCAGGTAATTCGTGGTGCTCACGCCCCGCCCTCCTCATTGCCCGGAGGTGGTGTCACCGTTCTGCGCAGGGCCCGGGCGCCGGGTTCGGCCCCGGCGCTGGTGACACTGCGCACGTCGGCCTCTAGGCGGTCCGAAGCGGTCGATTCGAGCAGCTCGGAGCGCGACTCGGGAGCCGGCGAGCCATCCGGCAATAGGGCTGGGGTGGCCACCGAGTTGAGGGTGGCGAACACACCGGGACCGGGCAGCGGGGAGGGACGCGAACCGCGGATCCGCACCTCCACCTGCTCACGCTGGGTCAACCTGCCCTGCTTGGTGCGTTCGGTGTAGGCCAGCACCATGGCGCCCACCGCAGCGCTGATCAGCAACGCTGAGGTGAGCTCGAACGGGAACAGGTAGTCGGTGAACAGCAGCCGACCGAGGTTGGCCACGTTGCCACCGTCGGTGTTGTTCGGGCCGGCCAGCCCGACTGAGGTGACTCCGATGAAGGCCCGGCCCAGCATGGCTACCAGCAGCGCGGCCAGCCCGATCCCACCCAGGGCCGCCGCGACCCGCTGACCGCGCAGCACCTCGACCACCGAGTCCGCGCTCTCCTTGCCGACGAGCATCAGCACGAACAGGAACAGCATCATGATCGCGCCGGTGTAGACGATGATCTGTACGAAGCCCAGAAACGGTGCTTGCTGGACCATGTACAGCGCGCCCAGGCACAGCATGGTCTGCGCCAGCCACAGTGCCGAGTGCACCGCGTTGCGGGCGAAGACCATCGCCAGCCCCCCGGCCAACGCGAGCGGACCCAGAATCCAGAACGTGATGGTTTCGCCCCAGCCGATGGTGTCAGCGGCCGGAACCGGCGCCAGCAGGATGTTCAGCGGGCTCACGGCATTTCCTCGCCCACTGCCCCCGAGCGCCGCTCCAGGGTCGGGCCCTGCACGTAGTAGTCCTCCTCGGTTTCACCCAGCCGCATCGGGTGCGGGGGTGGCTCCATCCCGGGCAGCAGCGGCGCCAGCAGGTCTTCCTTGGTGTAAATGAGACTCTGGCGATTGTCGTCGGCCGTCTCGTACTCGTTGGTCATGGTCAATGCGCGGGTGGGGCACGCCTCGATGCACAGCCCGCAGCCGATGCATCGGAGATAGTTGATCTGGTAGATCGCCCCGTAGCGCTCCCCGGGTGAGTACCGGGCCTGTTCGGTGTTGTCGCCACCCTCGACGTAGATGGCGTCAGCCGGGCACGCCCATGCGCACAACTCGCACCCCACACACTTCTCCAGCCCGTCCGGGTGCCGGTTGAGCTGGTGGCGGCCGTGGAACCGCGGCGCGGGAATCTTTTTGACTTCGGGGTACTCCTCGGTGACGACCTTCTTGAACATCGTCGAGAAGGTGACTCCGAAACCCTTGACCGGATCAAGTAGTCCCATGGCCATCCTCCATCCTGATAGGTGGCCCGCCATCGGCCGTCCCATCGGCACTCGTCCCGGCCGCGGTCATCGCGGCGCGCCGGGGCGGCGGCGCCGGCACCACCAGGTCCAGCGGGGGCAGTGGGTAGTCCGAGCCGGCGGTCGGCACCTCGCCGGTGTGCCCGGTGCTGCCGTTGTCTCCGCTGTATCTGGGCGTGGCCGGAGCAGCCGACTCACTCTGGGGCAGGAGGAAGGCAATGATCAGCAAGATGACCAGCACAACGCCGCCCACCACGAGAACCTCGCTCGGCGTGACGTCAGAGCCACGCAGCGCTCGTGCTCCGGAGACCAGCACGATCCACACCAGGCTGCCGGGCACCAGCAGCTTCCACCCCACCGCCATGAACTGGTCGTAACGCAGCCGGGGAAGGGTGCCGCGCAGCCAGATGAACACGAACAGGAAGACCAGCATCTTGCTGATGAACCACAGCGGGCCCCACCAACCGCGATCGAGCACGCCGCCGGACAGTGGCCAGGGGGCATGCCAGCCACCGAGGAAAAGCGTCGTCGCCATCGCCGAGACCGTCACCATGTTGACGTACTCGGCGAGGAAGAACAGCGCGAACTTCAGTGAGGAGTACTCGGTGTGGAACCCACCGACCAGCTCCGATTCCGCCTCGGGCAGATCGAAGGGCGCGCGGTTGGTCTCGCCCACCATCGACACGCAGAACACCACGAAGCTCGGGAACAGCAGGAACACGAACCACCACTGGCGCGACTGCGCGGCCACGATGTCGGCGGTGGACAGCGAGCCCGAATACAGGATCACCGCAACGATCGACATCCCGAGGGCGATCTCATAGGAGATCACTTGGGCGGCCGAGCGGAGCGAACCCAGCAGCGGGTACGGCGAGCCGGACGCCCAGCCGGACAGCACGATCCCGTAGACGCCCAGTGATGAGCAGGCCAGCACCACCAGTACCCCGACCGACAGGTCGGTGACCTGCAATGCGGTCTGCTCGCCGAAGATCGAGACCTGGCCGCCCAACGGGATCACGGCGAACGCCGTGAACGCGGTGACCGTCGAGATCACCGGAGCCAGCACGTACACCCAGCGGTCCGCCAGCACCGGCGTGATGTCCTCCTTCAACGCCAGCTTGAGCCCGTCGGCCAAGGACTGCAGCAGCCCGAAGGGCCCCACCCGGTTGGGGCCCGGCCTATGTTGCATCCGGCCCACTACCCGCCGTTCCATCCAGATCATGAACAGCGTCATGACCATCAGGAACCCGAAGATCACCACAACCTTGATGATGGAGAGCCACAGCGGGTCATCAGCGAGCAAGGCGCCAGTGGGCGTCATGACCTGCCCCCCCACCCCGTTTTGGATGTTGCGGTCTTGGATGCCGCAGTGCTTGATGCTGCAGTGCTGGATGCTGGGCCGTTGCCAGCACGCACGGTAACCACTGCGCCGTGGCCCACGCCCAGGCTGCGCCGGACGGTAGCGGGTCCGGAGTTACCCGGCACCCACACCACCCCGGGCGGCAGGTCGGCGGCGGCGATCGGCAGCCTCACCGATCCGCGTTGGGTAGACACTGTCACCGTGCCACCGAGGTGTACCCCCAGATTGGCAGCGGTCGCCTCGGACAGCAGCGCGACGGCGGGCCGCGCAGTGGCGGCCAGCTGCGGTTCGCCATCCTGCATCGACCCGTTGTCCAGCAGCCGACGCCAGGTGGCCAGCAACACCTTTCCCTCGCTGCCATCGCTGCTGTCTGGCGCCGGCGCTGCGGGCACGGTCGGGGCCCGCCCGCCGACGTGGCGGTTGGTGTCACGCTTGATGCCACCGTAGGTGCCCAGCGCAGCGAAGCCGGCCCACGCCGCCGCGGGAGTCTGGGTGAACAGGTCGACGTCCATCTCGACGCCCAGGCTGTCCAGCACCCGGCAGTCCGGCAGCGCCGGCCGAAAAATACTGCTACCTGACGTGATGGTGGTGCTGAATTCGCGGCGGCGGCCCTCCCAGTCGAAATAGCTGCCGGATTTCTCGACGGCGGGCGCGACCGGGAGCACGACATTGGCCGCCCGGGTCACTGCGGAGGGCCGCATCTCCAGGCTCACCCCGAATCTGGCTCGGCTCAGCGCCTGCTCGGCCAGCCGGGGATCCGGCAGGTCGTAGGGGTCGACGCCACCGATGACCAGCCCACCCAGTTGACCAGCCGCCGCAGCGGCGATGATTCCGGCGGTGTCGCGCCCTGGCCGGTTTGGCACCGTCACCCTCCAGGCCTGCTCGACCTCGGCGCGCGCGGCGTCGTCAGTGACGAGCCGGCCGCCGGGTAGCAGGGTGGGCACCGCGCCGGCCTCCAGGGCACCGCGCTCACCGGCGCGCCGAGGGATCCAGGCCAGCCGGGCGCCGGTGTCGGCGGCCAGCCCGGCTGCCGCGGTGTACAGCCCGGGCACCTCCGCGGCCCGTTCCCCCACCAGC
>JBHELN010000308.1:0-3018 GCA_046263115.1 Pseudonocardiaceae bacterium
CGGCCTTCCACCGGGCGTCCCGGTTCCGCCGGCCGGCAGCAACCAGTTGGTCACCGTGCTGGTCCCCAGCGCCAGCTCCACCTCTGGTGTGCTACGGGGCTGGCAGCGGGGACCAGGTGGCGGGTGGGTCAGTGTCCTGGGTCCGGTCACCGTGCGGGTGAGCACCGACGGCGTCGGCACCGCTCATGAGGGAGTCAACCGTACCCCGCGCGGGACGTTTGACCTGCCGACGGCCTTCGGCCGGCAGCCCAATCCGGGCACCCGGATGCCCTATCGCCACGTCGGTACCAGCGACTGGTGGGTCAGCGACCCGCAGAGCCCCAGCTACAACACCTACCGACACTGTGCGCCGGGAACCTGCGACTTCAAGGAAAGCGCGGGCGAGAATTTGGGCCGCGCCGGGCCGAGCTACGACTACGCCGTGGTCATCGGATACAACACCGCACCCGTACGACCGGGCGCGGGCTCAGCGTTCTTCGTACACGTCGACGCCGGGGTGCCCTCGCAGGGCTGCGTGGAGGTGCCTCGAGCCTTCGAGATGGATCTGCTGCGTTGGCTGGATCCCGCCCAGCATCCCCGCATCACCATCGGCCTGGGCTGACCCGGCATTCACCGGCGGCGGTCCCGGCCGGTTCTGTGGGGCTACCGCGGTCTGCGTTCCGTGCTCGCCATCCGCCAGGTAACCCCGGCTATCGGCATGCTCTCGGGCAAGGGCTCCACCCGCAAGGCCGACGAGGCCATCATGGCCATGAGGGACGGCATGAGCGACGAAGAGCACCTTGGCGACAAGTTCATGGCAATGACCGTCCTGATGGACAAGAACGATTCCATGATGGGCGTATTGAAGAACAAGAAGTAGACCGCCTGGCCCCGTCGGCCCGTTCCGTGTCCTGCGGACAAGCGGCAATGCGTGCCTGGGGACGGTCAGCAAGCACGCTAAGATCGTTACGCACCACGAGCCGGAGGGTCACGTGTGACCGAACCCCGGGATCCGGTCGCGGACCTGCGGCGGATCGCCTTCTTGCTGGAACGCGCCCACGAAGCGACCTATCGGGTGCGGGCGTTTCGCACAGCCGCGTCGGTACTCGCCGGTCGCGACGACGTCGCGCAGCGGGCCAGGGCGGGCACACTGACTGCGCTGAGCGGTGTCGGTGAGGTCATTGCACGCTGCGTCACCGAGTCCCTCGCCGGGGAGCAGCCAGCCTACTTACGGCGACTGGAAGCCGCCGAGCCGTCCGCGATGACGCCGGAGGTGGCGACGCAGGCCGGGGCGGCGCTGCGGACGGCGTTGCGCGGCGACTGCCACAGCCACTCCGATTGGTCCGACGGCGGCTCCCCGATCGAGGAGATGGCTGCGGTCGCCCGCGAGCTGGGACATGACTACCTGGCGCTGACCGACCATTCCCCGCGGCTGACCGTAGCGCGTGGCCTGTCCGCCCAGCGGCTGCGCCAGCAACTGGACGTGGTCGCCGAGCTCAACGCCGATCTGGCGCCGTTTCGCATCCTCACCGGCATCGAGGTCGACATCCTCGACGACGGCACGCTCGACCAGTCCGACGAGCTGCTGGCCGCACTCGACATCGTCGTCGCCTCGGTGCACTCCCAGCTGCGGATGCCCGCCGAACAGATGACCAGACGGATGCGGGCCGCGGTGACCAACCCACTTGTCGATGTGCTGGGCCACTGCACCGGCCGGCTGATCACCGGGACCCGCCGTCGCCCGGAGTCACAGTTCGACGCGGATGCGGTTTTCACCGCCTGCGCCCGCCATGGCGTCGCGGTGGAGATCAACTCCCGTCCGGAGCGACTGGACCCGCCCAAGTGGCTGCTGCGCCGTGCCGTCGAGGCGGGGTGCTTGCTGTCCATCGACTCCGATGCGCACGCCCCCGGGCAACTGGACTGGCAGCGTTATGGATGTGAGCGCGCCGCCGCCTGTGGTGTCCCCGTCGCGCAGGTGGTGAACACCTGGCCGGTCGATGAGCTGCTGAGCTGGACCGCTGACCACGCAGTCACGCAGTCACGCAGTAGACGGTGCGGCGCCACGCCAAGCGGCAGGGTCGACTATGGCAGAACCGGCCGTCGCCGCCCGGAAATGCTTGGTGGTCGTTGCGGCCCGCGATGAGGCCTATTGCGTTGATCGATTACGGGCTGCACTGATGCTGTGGGTGCCGAATTGGTCGTCCACCTCATGCGACCTGGGCGTATTCGTGTATCAACCCGCCGAGTAGATCGCGCCGTCGAAAATCAGTATCCGGCCAGCAGTTCCCGGCGAACAATTCCGATCCATCGTTCGGCGATCGCGTTGGCCCGGGGCGCCCGCACCGGCGTGCGCAGGATGCGAATACCCTCGCTGGCGAACACGGCATCAAAGACGCTGGTGAACTTGCTGCCGCGGTCCCGGATCAAGAACCTGGACTCAGCCGCACGGTTGCCAAGGTTCATCACAAAGATGCGCGCCTGCTGGGCCACCCAAGCGCCACTAGGGTTGGCCGTGACCCCGAGCAGGTGCCCGCAACGGGTCGCGTGTTTCCCTACGAACAGCACATAAAGCCGCTGGAGCAGCAGCGTGTCGACGCTTCCGCTGGACTGACAGCAACCAGCGTTCGCGGCATGCTCAAGGCTGCACCGGCCAAGCCTCTGAGCGCGTCCGTCTGTGACGGCACAATGTTGTTGTCGTAAAGCCCGCGAAGGATTCGATCCCGACGTTGATGCCGACTGCAACGGGCACAAGTGATCCGAGACACCAATCGGGAATACATTTTGCGCTCAACTCAGGGACGCTTGGGTGGCGGTTCGGTACACTTGATGCGATGGTGAGCCAAATCGATTACCTCGCTGAGGCGTCGCAGTGTCCAACGTCAAACTCGGCCTCATACCATGGGGTACCAAGGTCAACGTGTTCCCGCCCTGCGGATTCCACCTCGACGACGACCACACCGCGGTAGTGGGCGTTGTTGGTCGGACCGCCTAGTACAACGACTCAACGATGTTGCGCTGTACGCGGGATTTTCGAGAAGC
>JBHELN010000309.1:0-2843 GCA_046263115.1 Pseudonocardiaceae bacterium
CACGGGGGCGGCAGCGCAGTCCCAACGGTGCCAGCCCGGCGGCGATGGCACCCGAGGACACCAAAACCAGCTGGGTCCCGGCTGCTACGCGGCCGGCGAACACGTCAACCAAGGTGTGCAACCTGGTCCGATCCAGCCCGCCGGCCGCAGTGGTGAGCGACGACGAGCCGACCTTGACCACCAGGTACCGGGCCTGCGCCACGGCCTGCCGGGTCGGGCTCACATCTGCTCGACCTCATCGTCAGCAACCGGCTGTCGCCGCGCGCGGCGGGCGGCCTTGCGCTGCGCAGCGCTGGTGCGCTCCTCGCGATCCAACCGCGAGTCCGTGCCTCGGTCACCCAACCGGACGGCAACCGCTCCAGCCGGCGTGGCCGGTTCCCAGTCGAAAGTGACGTCGCCGATGGTGACCGGGCATCCGGGCAGGGCTCCCGCACCGGCCAACGCATCCTCCACGCCGAGCCGGGCCAGCCGGTCGGCCAAGTAGCCGACGGCCTCGGCGTTGTCGAAGTTGGTCTGCCGCACCCACCGCTGAGGGCGGGCACCACGGACGATGAACCCACCGGGCCGATCGGGGTCGGAGATTATGTCGAAGCCGGACTCGTCGACTGCTGGTGGGCGC
This sequence comes from Pseudonocardiaceae bacterium, assembly GCA_046263115.1. Classification (GTDB taxonomy): domain Bacteria; phylum Actinomycetota; class Actinomycetes; order Mycobacteriales; family Pseudonocardiaceae. The sequence goes on from JBHELN010000309.1 coordinate 620, forward strand.
ACCACCACGCGGGTGGGTTCGGCTGGCGGCAGCGACTCGCGGTGCCGGAGCACGGCCGCGCCGAGCGCGAAACGCAATTCCCGCAGCCCCTCCGTGGTGACCGTGGACACGCAGTGCACCGCCAGCCCACGGGCGGCGAATTCGGGCTGCACCAGTTCAGCCAGCTCTCGGGCATCCGGTACGTCGATCTTGTTGAGCACGACCATCCTCGGGCGGGACGCCAGTTCACCACCCAGCGTGGGCGTGTAAGCAGCGAGTTCCCTTTCCAAGGTATCGACGTCGGACAGTGGATCGCGGCCAGGCGCAACCGTCGCGCAGTCCACCACGTGCACCAACACAGCGCACCGTTCGATGTGCCGCAGGAATTCCAGTCCGAGCCCCTTGCCCTGACTGGCACCCGGGATCAGGCCGGGGACATCGGCGATGGTGAACACCGTCTCCCCCGCAGTCACCACACCAAGGTTGGGCACCAGAGTTGTGAACGGGTAGTCAGCGATTTTCGGACGGGCCGCGGAGAGCACGGATACCAAGGACGACTTACCCGCCGAGGGGAAACCGATAAGCCCAACATCAGCGACCGACTTGAGTTCCAGCACCAACTCCCGGCTCTCGCCCGGCTCACCAAGCAGCGCGAAGCCCGGCGCTTTTCGGGTCCTGGAGGCCAGCGCCGCGTTGCCCAATCCGCCCTTGCCGCCCGCCGCAGCGACGAACCGGGTGCCCTGTCCCACCAGGTCAGCCAGCACCTCGCCGTCGGGAGTGAGCACCACGGTGCCATCCGGTACCGACAACTCCTGATCCTCGCCCACCGCACCGTTGCGGTGGCCACCTTGGCCCGGCTTGCCGCTCGAGGCCCTGACTTGACCGCGATAGTGAAAGTCGAGCAACGTGTGCACGCCGGAATCCACCACCAGCACCACGTCACCGCCGCGTCCACCATTGCCACCGTCAGGGCCGCCCAACGGCATGAACTTCTCACGATGTACCGACGTGCAGCCGTGACCGCCGTCGCCGGCGGCGACGGAGATCACGACACGATCCACAAACCGGGACATGTCTGCATTCCCTCAATTCACTGTCGATCGCCCACTGCAACGCCGACGAGGGGCGGGCCGGTCATCGCCGGTCCCGCCCCTCGTCGGGGTGCGTCGTGTGGGGGCCGGAATCAGGCCTCGGCCGGCACGATGTTGACGGTCTTACGCCCACGCTTGGTGCCGAACTGCACCAAGCCCGCCTCAAGAGCAAACAGTGTGTCATCGCCACCACGACCGACCTGCACGCCCGGGTGGAACTTGGTGCCCCGCTGCCGGATCAGGATCTCCCCTGCGTTGACCATCTGGCCGCCGAAACGTTTCACCCCGAGCCGCTGAGCGTTGGAGTCGCGGCCATTCCGGGAGCTGGACGCGCCTTTCTTGTGTGCCATCGATGCTCACACCCTCGTTAGTGTCTTCTCAGGGTCTTTCCACGGCCAAACGGTCAGCGATCGATACCGGTGACCTCGACGCGGGTCAGCTGCTGGCGGTGGCCCTGGCGCTTATGGTACCCGGTCTTGTTCTTGAACTTGTGAATCCGGATCTTGGGGCCCTTGACCTGCGCGACGACCCTTCCCCGGACCGATGTCGCGGCGAGGGCGGCCGTATCTGCGGTCACTGCCGGACCGTCAACCAGCAGCACCGCAGGCAGGCTGACCTCGGCCCCGGGTTCACCGGGAAGCCTTTCCACCTCGACGACGTCCCCAACGGCCACCTTGTATTGCTTGCCGCCGGTCTTCACGATCGCGTACATCGGGTGGTACTCCTGGCTGTTCGACTGGCATGGACTGATCAAGGCTGAGGCCGCCGGCCGCAACGACGACTACACGTTGCGCTCATAGGCTGGGTTCACAAGCCTCGGCCCGCCGATCTGGCGGGCCGCACCGATGAGGGTACGACCCGCCGTCCGGCTGGGTCAAACCGGGGTGCTCACCTCACGTGCGGTTCCCCGAATCACCGGAGCGGCTGAATCGGCATTGTCTCCTAGCTCGGCGGCGGGCGGTCCGGCGGGCCGGGAAGCGGTCCGCCGGCGGCGTGCCACCGCCCGGGGTGCAAGTTGAGCTGGCACGCTCGGCGCGTCGGCGGCCGGTGGCGCCTGGTGCGGCGCGGCTGGGGGGGCCGCCGGGTCAGCACCATCCGCCGCCGACGTGGGATGCGGAGCGTCTGGCGGTGCTGGCACGGGCGCAACCTCCCCG
>JBHELN010000310.1:0-3237 GCA_046263115.1 Pseudonocardiaceae bacterium
TGATCTTCTTCATCAACGTGCCGATCGGGATCCTCGGTGCGGTGGCTGCCGTGCTGGTGTTGCCGCAGTTCCCGCGGCTGGCCTGGCGGCGGTTCGACGTGCTGGGCTTCGTGACCATCGCCGGCGGCTTGTTCGCGCTGCTGCTGGCCCTGTCGGAGGGTGAGTCCTGGGGCTGGTATTCCTACCGCGTGCTGGGGCTGATCACGTTGAGCGCGCTGAGCCTGGCACTGTTCGTGGTGATCGAGCTCGCGGTCGACGACCCCCTGCTTGATATCCGGATATTCCGGTACTGGGCCTTCACCCATTCGCTGGTGCTGATCTCCCTGCTGATGGTCGTGATGTTCGGGGTGCTGTTCTACATTCCGTTGTTCCTCCAGCAGGGCCAGGGCATGGGAGCGCTCGATGCGGGCATCACCCTGCTGCCGCAGGCGCTGATGATGGGTGTGTTGATGCCTGTCGCCGGCCGGGTCTATGACCGCATCGGGCCTCGCTGGCCGGCGGCCATCGGCTTGGCGCTCGTGTCGGTCAGCACCTACCTGCTGCACACGATCACCATCGACACCACCCGCACGCACATTATGTGGATCCTGGTACTGCAAGGCGCCGGCCTGGGCATGGCCATGATGCCGATCTTCACCGGGGGAGTGGCGGTTATCCCGATAGCCCAGGTCAATGCGGCCAGCGCGTTCAACAATGTGGTGCAACGAGTCTCGGGTGCGCTCGGGCTGGCAGTGCTCACCGCAATCCTGATCAAGCAACAGGCCGAGCAGATGGCCGGACGCGCCGCCTTGGTGCCTTCGAACGTCACCACCCCGCACCTCGGCCCGCCGGGCACTCCGGACCGGCCGGGCGACTATGCCACTTACCGAATGACCCAACTGCAGGTGTTCGTCGGGGCAATCGGCGACCTGTTCTTGATCGCCTCCGCGCTGAGCTTGCTGGCTTCCCTGGGTGCGCTGATGTTGCGCTCCAGCCCCGCTGCCGTTGCTGCGCCCGCTACCACCGCGCCGCATCGAGCGGCGGCTGCGCCGGGCTCGACCAACGGGCAGGCGCCCCACTTCGTCCCGTCCGCCTCCCGTCCCAGACCTTCGTGAATCAACCCTCGTCTCGTCGAGGGTCCCGGCGCGCGGCCGCCGGGAAAATAAGTAGAGAACTTGACGTTTCTTATGGCACCGTGGTGTTGTGGTAGAGGGGACGGGGGCAAGGCCCGCTAGCGGGGTGATCTCAACGCCCGCTAGCGGGCTCGCCACATCGCCCGTTGGGGGCGGCCTTTCCGGCCACGGCACTGTCGATGACGGCGCTGGGACGGCCTGGCGGCTCCCGCTGGCAGTGCTGATCGTCGGCACGTTCATGTCGATCCTGGATATCAGCATCGTCACGGTGGCCCTTCCCACCATCCAGAACGAGTACGGGGTGTCCACCAGTGACTCGCAGTGGGTGGTCACCGCGTACTCCCTGACCGAGGGCGTGGTGGTGCCGGCCACCGCATGGCTGGGTGATCGCTTCGGGTTGAGCCGGGTCTACAACCTGGCGCTGCTGGGATTCGCCGGTGGGTCGGCGCTGTGCGGGCTGGCGTGGAGCCTGGACACCCTGGTGATCGCCCGGATCGTGCAGGCGCTGCTCGGCGGGATCCTGCCAGCGATCACGATGGCGATCCTGCTGCGAATCGTGCCGCGGGACCGGCTCGGCGCTGCTTTGGGCATGTACGGGCTGGGCGCCGTGGTCGCCCCGGCGATCGGACCGGCGCTGGGCGGATATCTGGTCGAGTACGTGAACTGGCGGTTGATCTTCTTCATCAACGTGCCGGTCGCGATCCTCGGCACGGTGGCCGCGATCCTGGTGTTGCCGGCGTTCCCGGGGCGGACCGGCCGGCGCTTCGACGTACTGGGTTTCGTCACCGTGGCCGGTGGGTTGTTCGCGCTGCTGCTGGCCCTGTCCAAGGGTGCGGACTGGCACTGGACGTCCTACCGGATCCTGGGCCTGTTCACCCTCAGCGTGCTGAGCCTGGCGCTGTTCGTGGTGATCGAGCTGGAAGTCGACGATCCCCTGCTCGATGTCCGGGTGTTCCGTTACGGAGCGTTCACCGTGTCGCTGATTTTGGTCACGCTGGTGATAGTGGCGCTGTTCGTGGCGGCGTTTTACGTGCCGCAGTTCCTGCAGCTGGGCCAGGGCTGGGGGGCGTTGGACGCTGGACTCGTGGTGTTGCCGCCGGCGCTGGTGATGGGATTCCTGATGCCTATCGCGGGGCGGATCTATGACCGGATCGGGCCCCGCTGGCCGGTGGCCGTCGGCTTGACGATCGCCACCGTCGCCACCTACTTGATGCACAACATCACTCTCGACACCAGCCGTGACCACCTGATGTGGTTGTTGATGCTGCAGTACGCCGGTTTCGGCCTCGGCATGATGCCGCTGTTCAGCGCGGGACTGGCGGTTCTTCCTGCCGCGTACAACAACACGGCCAGCGCGGTCAACAACGTTGTGCAGCGCACCGCAGCCGCGCTCGGGGTCGCGGTGTTCACCGCGATCCTGACTCTCCAGCAGGCGCAGCTGATGGCCGGGCGCGCTGCCTTGCTGCCGGTGAACACCCCAGTTCCCCATGTCGGTCCACCGGGCACCCCGGACTGGACGGGACTGTACGCCACTTACCACCAAGCCGAACTGCGGGTATTCGCCGGTGGCGTCAGCAACCTGTTCCTGGTCATGGCGGGGCTCTGCGCGGTGGGCGCGGTGGGCGCGCTGCTGCTGCGCTCCGGGGTTGCTCCCACGGCGCCAGCCGTCGGGCCGGGACGGCCCGAGTTCCGGCCGCTGCCGGTCAATGGTCAGGTGAATGGCGCGCGCGAGCTCGTGACGTCGGTCGCCACCAACCACTCGGGGCCCAACCGCAAGAAGGAGTAACCGACCAGGGTCGTGCCGCGGTCCCGGACGCGCGCGGTAACATCCCGCGCCATGATCTTCACGCGACGGTTGATCGTCGTCGCCGCGCTGTGTCCGGCCATTGCGGTAGCCGGCTGCTCCACCAGCGGCGCTGGTCATCCGTCCGGTAACGGCGCGACGTCCACCGCTTCGGCGAGCCCGGCATTGCCGCCCGCCACCGATGGCGCCGGACTCGCAGAGTTACTGCGGCGCGGAATCTCGACTATGAGCTCCGTGCATCTCGTCCTCAATGTGACGAGTCCAAGCCAGGCGATCAACAGCGAAGGTGATGCGAAGCTCGCCGGCGGCACGGTGCAGGCC
>JBHELN010000311.1:0-10648 GCA_046263115.1 Pseudonocardiaceae bacterium
CGATTAGCCACCGTGCTACCGAGCGTCATCGCCTCAACACAGCTCGGAACGTCCCGTTGTCACGCCGAGGTTTACACTCTAAGGCCGAAACTGATCTGAGATCAACAATTCCTGCCTTCGGCGTCCTCCACTCCTGGATGCCCCGGCGCTGGGCATGCGGGTGGGGACCACCAGGTGCCGCGGGTATCCCCCTTCCACGACACCCGTCCTGCGGCAGGCCCCAGCACCCCGCCTGTGGCGTTGGGTGTCGTTACAGTGGGTCAATCACGGTCAACCCGCTGGGCACTGTGACCGGCCTGACCGGAGCGGCCGTAGTGATCGTTGCCGATACACCCGCCAAGACACCCGGAGGAGGCCGGTAGCGGTGCGACGCCGCAGAGCATGGCGAAGCTGGCTTCGCTGCGTAAGCGCTGTGTGTTGTCCCCGGCGGTGACCAGCAGTTGCCCGGCAACTTCGATGCCGATGCCGGTGCGGTCCAACAGTTGCGGGGCCAGGTTGGTGACCAGCGGGGCGATCAGCTCATCGAGCATCGCGATCTCGTCACCGAGTTCGAGAATGCGCCGGGCCAGCGACTTGAGTGCAATCCGCGTGGCGCTGACTGGATCGGCGGCGTTGGTGGTGTCGGGTCGCCAGGCCGCGCAGGTGCGGATGAGTTGCATCCGGGTCAGGTTGCGTACCTGGTCGCGCAGCTCCTCGGGTGCGGACACGATGCTCATGCGCAGCAGCTGCAGGGCGTTGCGGCGAGCGCGGATCGCGGTGGCACGAGTGACGCGCAGCACCCGCAGCGACTCCACCGCGCCGTTTTTGCTATTCGGTGTGCTGGTGCGCCGGTTGTACAGGGCCGCACGGGCGGCGCTGATCGCATCCAGGTCATCGTCTTTACCCTTACGACGCCGATCAGAGCGGTCGGGCCGGTCAACTTCCAGCACGTCGATCCCAGCCTCGACCAAATGGCGAGCGATCCCGGCGCCGTAGCTACCAGTGCCCTCGACCCCCACCCGGCGCACGTCCCCAAACGAGCGCATCCAGCGGATCAACGCCCGATAACCGGCGCGGGTAGTGGAGAAACTCTGCGGGCCCAACACGTTTTCCCCGGTATCGATCACGGCCGCGACGTGCAGGTCTTTGTGGGTGTCAACGCCGGCGCACACCACGGGGCTGCTCGCCCCGACCGGCGGGTGCACCGCGGGCGCATCCCGGAGCATGCTGGTCACTGTCGTTCCTTTCGGTCTCGGTCGGCTGTGGAGCGGCACCGCGCCGAACCGAAACCGGCGGACAAGACAGTGATGAGGCAGACCTGTGAGCGCAGGCTCTCCTTAGGTCACACCGTCGGTGAGGCGAGGCGCCTCACCAGGTGCTCCCGGGCAACCGACAGATCCGAGGAAAGACAACGCTCGTCAATCGAAAGTGCGGGTCAGAAAGCCCGGGAGCAACCTGGCACCAGCATCCTGGCGTGTCCATCGCTGTGCGGGTCAGGAAGCCCGGGACCACCGGCCCTCACATACTCACTATCGCTGTGATGGACCAGCCCGGCCAGATCTGTAGCACCGGCGCGGCGTCGGGTCCACACGGCGTGGTCGAGCGCATCAAGCACGAGCGTGGTGGTCATCGAGGTGGCCACGCGCCAGCCCAGGATTCTTGGTGTCATTGCACGTCCAACCCTTGTCCGCTCGGTGGTTATCAGCTGGCGCGCCTTGGGACTCCGCAGTGGTTCAGTCGAGGTCTCCGGGATGAGCTCGCCGAGCATCCTTGCTCGGCGCTGAACGTGGGTCGCTGGCCCTCGTTCCTAGTCTGGGCGTTGTGGCTGACACGGTGCTTTATGAGCTGGATGGACACGTCGCGACGATCACCTATCACCGACCGGACAAGCTCAACGTCATTGATCAGCAGATGCGTGCGGAGCTCAACGCCGCGTTCATCGCGTTCCGCGACGACGAGGACGCCTGGGTGGCGATCGTCACCGGGGCGGGCCGGGCGTTTTGCGCTGGGGCGGATATCCGGTCCTCGGGCAATCCTGCCGGCGAGTTCCCTGGCACGTTCTGGGAGAAGCCAACCGTCAACTCCTTTGAGAGCGGCTGGGAGATCTATAAGCCGGTGATTGCCGCAGTGAACGGGTACTGCCTGGGCTACGGGCTGACCCTGGTCACCTGGTGTGACTTTGTCATCGCCAGCGAGCAGGCGGTCTTTGGCTATCCGGAGGTACGGATCGGCACTCCCACGATCGTTGGGGCTATCCGGCTGCCGCAGCGGATCGGCTGGCAATACGCCATGGAGCTGCTCCTTACCGGCGAGCAGATCAACGCCCAGCGGGCCAAGGAAATCGGTCTCGCCGGCTGGATTGTGCCGCACCCGTCGCTGCTCTCCACCGCTCGGGAGTTGGCCGGCCGGCTGCTTGCCGCCGCCCCGCTGGCCGCCCGGGCCACCAAGGAGGTGGCCCGCCGCGCGCCCGACATGTCCGCTGTGGATGCGATCCGCTTCGGTGAGACGATGCGGCTGGTGACCAATGCCACCCACGACGCCGCGGAAGGTCGGGCTGCCGCGCTGGAGCGCCGGCCGCCGGTATGGCGTGGTCGGTGACAGCGTCCTTGCCCGCCAACACGCAGAGGCAGCGCGGGTCATGTCCCTCCGGTCGCCGAAACTGACGGATTGCGCCGGCCTTGGCCGGCTCGGTGGTCACCAGGCGTGCGCCCAGGTACGGGATCGGCGTCAGGTCAGCTCGGTCATCCATGGGGGTCTGTTCTTCCGCTGACCTGGACCGTTGGGCCGGTGTGGTGGCCGGACTGTTGCGTGCCGGTGGGGTGATCTACGTCGTTGAGTTTCATCCACTACTCCACGCGCTCAGCGTGGTGCCGCCGCCGGAGGGCAGCGAAGAGTTGTTGCTGCGCTACGACTTCCTGGGCGGCCGGGGGGCGGTCGAGCGGGACTCCACCTTCACCTACACCGATGGGTCGGCGCTGTCGGAGGCTCGGGTTTCCTATGAGTGGATGCACGGCGTTGGTGAGGTGATCAACGCGCTGACTGGTGCGGGCCTGCGCATCGAGCGGGCTGCGCGAGAGCGAACGGCTGCCGTGGCGGCGGTGGACGTCGATGACTCCGGCCGAGGGCGGCTGGTTCCGACTGCCGGACGCGCACCGCGCATTCCATTGATGTATGCGCTGCTGGCCCGCAAGCATTGAAGCCGATTGCCGGGCTAACGAGTGCGGTGCGCCGCAGGCATCGGCCGCAACGCTTAGGACAACAGCAGTTCGCCCAGAATCCGCCCTGGGGAATTACCGGTCCGTTCGTCCATGAGTGCCTAGCGCCGGAGACCCCGACGACGGCTAACGAACGCGCTCTTCTGCCGCGACGAGGTCGTAGTCATGCCATGGCGGTGACCGTCGTGGCATGACTACCTCAGACCCAGTTGCCTCATCCATAGGCGACGATCTTGTGTTGCGGTTGGCGTCGTCGGCGTACCTGACGCGGTTCACTGGCAGCTCGCGCGTACATACAGAGTCCGATCTTCGTCTGTATTTCGCCTGGTGTGCGGATCATCAGCTCGCGCGGTTGGCTGTGGCGCGCGTGGAGGTTGAGCGGTATGTGCGGTGGATGCAGGAGATCCGCCGGTTCAAGCCCTCGACCGTGTCGCGGCGGATGGCGGTCGTCACCGGCTTCTATCGAACCTGCGTGATCGACGCGGTGCTGGAGCATTCACCAGCCGAGTACGTGCGTCGGCCCGTGGTGGCCAACGAGTCACCCACGCTCGGGTTGTCGCACTTGCAGTTCGACGCGCTGCCGACTGCCGCCAGGGACTCGGAGAACCGGTTCGATTTCGCGTTGGTCGCGATGCTCGGACTGCTCGGCTTGCGGATCTTCGAAGCTGCCGCGTCGATGTCAACGACGTTGGTGAAGAGCACGGGCACCGCGTCCTGTGCGTGGTGGGCAAGGGCTCGAAAGTCGCGCTGCCGCCACTCCCGCCCGCTGTGGGGCGAGGTGTCGATCGCGCCTGCCGCGACCGGGAGTACGGCCCGATCCTGCTCAACCGACGCGGGCGCCGGATGGACCGACACTGCGCAACCCGCCGGCTCCGCCGATTGGCCGAGACGTCAGTGGTGCGGTTGCCGCGGATGCATCCCCACACGCTGCGCCACACCTTCGTCACCACCATGCTCGACGCCGGAGTCGACCTGCGCGACGTGCAAATCGCCGCCCGGCACGCCGACCCGCGAACCACCATGCGCTACGACAGGGCGCGCAAGAACCTCGACCGCCACCCAACTACATCCTCGCTGCCTACATGGCCTCCGGCACCTGACCGACCGAAGATCGTGTCCTGCCAAGAAGCGTGCGTTCACGTTCGTGCGGTCAGGGTGCGGTGGGAGCCCAGTTGCCGTGGAATCCGTGCGGGACGCGGTCGGGCAAGTAGATCGCGGCGATGGTCTCGAGGGTTGCGGCGTCGAGGATGGTCAAGTTGCTGCGGTCGGTACTGGTGTCGTAGACGAAGCCCATGAGCACTCCGTCATCCTCGGGGGCCTGCGGTGTGTTGGGGACGAAGATGAATTCACCGACGCGCTGGTGGGCGCCCAGTCGCCGAGCGATGGTTTGGCCGCGGGCCAGGTCGTGTTTGAGCACCGAGTCCCCGGCAGCGCCGCCGGTGCCCGAGGTTTGCATCGCGTACCCGTAGCGGTGCGGCCGGCCGAGGAGCCGCTCGTCGATTCGAGGGAATTCCTGTGGGTGGTCATCAAGACGGGTCTCGCGGACCTTGCCGTCGGCGAGGTCGACGGTCCACCGGTCCAGGGTGGTGGGGCCCTCGTTGGGCCCGTGGAAATCTGTGTCGAACATCTTCGGGTGCCGCACAACGTCCAGGACGATCGAGTCACCGTCGTCGTAGGCGTTGAGCGGGTGAAAGACGTAACAGGGCTCGACGTCGAACCAACGGACGTCATTGGCTCCGCCGGACCGTGGCATGACGCCAACGCGCGCGGGATAGCGGGGATCCCACCGGTAGGGCATGTGCGCGTTTCCGCGCATTGTCTTCCCCGTTACGGCCATGATCGGGTCGGGGACCCGAACCCGACCGATGAGCGCGGAGAGCACTAACCGCGCCGGTGCGCGCAAGGTGGCCGGCACGGACATGGCGGCACCTTGCCCGGGATCGAAGGTCACCGGAAGGTCATAGAACACGACGTGGTTTTCGGTCAGCGAGAAGTCGTGCATCATCGGGCTGCCGGTGACCTCGACGTCGAGGGTGCGGCGGGCGCGCCCATCGACGCCGATGACCGAGTACTGCACGCGGTTGCCGCGGCCGAATGAGTAGGACACCGCGTGCAGTTCCCCAGTGTCCGGATCGCGTTTGGGGTGCGCGGTGTAGCCGCCGCGCAGGGTGCCGTCGAAGTCGCACGGGCCCACGGTCTGTAGGTCATCAGTGAGCTCGTAGTTGGTGATCCCGCCTTCCACCAATGCCAGGGTGCGGCCAGCGTGGCTGAGCACGTTGGTGTTGGCCCCGAGTAACTCCAGCCCGCTCCGGATGGGGGCGCTGCGGGGTTCGGGCTCGCTGAGCGCACGCGCCACGGCTGGGGTGCGGACCCAGCGATTGCGGTACCACTCGGCCTTGCCCTCTCGCAGGCGCACCCCGTGCACCATGCCATCGCCGGTGAACCAGTGATAGGTTTCCGGATCGACCTCGGCGATCGGATTCGGCCCGTTGCGCAGGTAGCGCCCATCGAGATGAGCCGGGATGGTTCCGGTGACGGCCAACTCGGTGACCGTGTGCTCCCGCTGCACCGGTGCGTAGTTGCCCTCGAGGTAGTCGTTACCCATGGCATGGTCTCCCAGCGCCCAATTATTATAACACCGTTACGAGGGACGGTAACATCGTTATAGTTCGGTTGCAACGTCGCCGCCAAGCGGATAAGGCGATCTCGGCGCACTTGCGGTCAGCGTTCCGCTGCTGCTTCGCGATGGGCAGCTCGACCCAATCCGACTCGCAGCCACCACTGGTCGCGGTGGTCTGGGGTCCTGCCGGCTGGAGCAGCACCGCCCGCGTGGGGATGACAGGGCCCCGGCATAGTTGATCTGTCATTTATGTGAGCAGGTCAGCGGCTCGAATGGGATGGCGGCTGGTGTATCGGCAGGCGGCGGCGATGTTGGTGTGGCCGTTGAGGCGGTGCCGGCTGAGGGCGAAGTTGCGCAGCGTGGCCATGACCGCGGGTCCGTTGCCGGTGCGTATTTGGAAATGGTCCTCGGTGAAGGTCACGTCTCGGATCCAGTGCAGCTTGTTCTCGATCGACCAGTGCTCGTGGACGATCTCGGCCAGCTGGTTGGCGCAGACGTCGCCGAAACCGAGGTCGGTGACCGCGTAGACGGTTTCGGTGTGCCAGGTAGCCGTCGTCGTGTTCGGGCGTCGGGGGCGCACGATTTGAGCGGCGATCTGGGCGTGCGGGAAAGATGATCCCGGAGCCGATGGCGGTGAGTTTGAGGGTGCGTGACTCCACTCGGCCATGTCTTTGTCCTGGTTGAGGTCGAGGGCCGGGATGTCGCGTCAGGGCAGCCCAGCCAGTTGGGCGCGCAGCTTCGGTCGGTTGTTCTTGATTAGGTCATCAGCCCATTCCGCGATCCCACATAGCTGCGCGCTCCCGGCCAGCACCGCACACAGCCGCCGCCAACACAGTCACCAACCGGTGCCGCACGCCCCGACTATGATGAGGGTCGGGAACCCGGGACAGCGCGACCAGCAGATCCGGCCTACGACCTTCCGTCGCCACCACGATGTATTCGATGAAGGATCATCGTCCGCGACAATGCCCAGGGCGGTGACTCGCCGGACAGCTCAGCTGGAGGGCACGGCTGTGAGCTGGGGTTGTTCCGCACCGTGGGGTATGTCGATCCGCTCTTCACCGGTGCGCAATGCACGCAAAACCACTCCTGCGACGTACTCGGGGCTGTGCGCCATCATGCCCGGCCTGGCCCTCGTGACCCGGTTGGTAACGGCCGCCGCCGAACTCGGTCGCCGTAATTGACGGCAACACCAGCGACACCGCGATGGCGTCGGCCTGGAATTCCTTGCGCGACACTGACGTGAGCATGTTGAGCGCGGATTTTGTCGCAGCATATGCGCCAACACCGGGCAGCACCATTCGCGTTGTGCCCGAGCTGATGTTGACGATCCGGCCTGATCGTTGAGCACGCATCGCCGGCAGGACAGCCTGGGTCATGGCCACGACGCTGACCACGTTGAGGGTCAGCACTTGGGTGAACTCGTCGAGGTCCAGCTCGTCTAGACGCCCATACAGGCTGACTCCAGCGTTGTTGACCAGCCCGTCGATCCGACCGTATCGGTCCAGCGTCGACTCAACGAGTTGCCGGATCGCTGCATGGTCGGTGATATCAGTGGGAACAGCCAGCGCGCCGTCGAGTTCCTTGCTCAGGCTCTCGAGTCGACAGCCGCGTCGTGCCGCAAGGACAGGATGCGCACCCGCCTGATGCAGCAGCCGTGTTGTCGCCGCACCAATGCCCGAGGAGGCCCCCGTGACGATCACAATCCTGCTGGTCAGATCCCATACCTCCACGACCCCATACTGCCCGCAGTCAACCGCGGCAGCGACCAGACACCGATCCAACGGTGAGGAAAGCGAAGTTCGTGGGGCTCCGTGGCTTAGATGAGGCGTTGGACGAGGGTGGCGGTCGCTGGCGTGAGTTCGACAGTGGCCAACGCACCATTGACGATCGCTAGCTGCGGCGGGATGTGGCCGAGGTCGACGTCGTAGAGCACCGGCACCGCCAGCTCGCTAAGGGCGTGGACGAGGGCATCGTGCTGACTGAAATGACCCGATGACGGTCCAGCCGAACGGCCGACAAGTACAGCGTGAGCGCGGTCGAACCAGCCGGCGAGGCGCAGGTGATGCAACATCCGCGCCGCCATGACGGCTTCAGCCTCGGCGACCTCGACGTAGACGAGCAGGCCGTCCTGCGCGTGTCGCGCGGCGAAATCGGCAACGTCGCCGTAGGGCGAGCCGGGCAGCATCGAGACGGTCTCTAAGCAGCCGCCGATCATCCGTCCCGTCGCGCACACCTGCGCTGCCGCGCCGTCGTGTGTGCCGAGCAGCTTCTACCGGCTCGGGGTGTTCAGCGTCATCTCCTGTACCTCTGGGTGGAAGGCGTAGTGGTCGTGTCGGCCGCTGCGGTAGGCCGCTGCGGCGCCCTGCCGCAGCTCACTTCCGGCGGGTGCGGTGGCCGCTGTGAGCCACGGCAGCAGCGGCTCGGGGACTGCGTAGGGGGTGTCCATGAGGTTGCTGCCATGCAGGGTCGCGATCCCGGTGCGCAGTGTCAGGGGGACCATTACCGTCGTGAGATCGGAATAACCCACAAGCCAGGTCGGCTCCGCTGCGCTGATCGCGTCGAAGTCGAGTAGCGGCAGCAGGTCGATGGCCAGCTCCCCGCCCCAGGGCGGCACAACGGCGCGGATCGCAGGGTCGAGGAGCATGGCGGTGAGCTCGGCGGCCCGGTCCGTCGCGGGGGCGCTGGTGACACCGGATCCGTCCATGCAGTCACCGAGGACCACGTCGTAGCCCAGCCCGCGCAGGTACTTGACGCAGAAGTCCAGCCGGGGCCGCATCTGCCTACCTACTCCAGAGGAGGGTGACGTGACCGCGATGTGATCGCCGGGTCGAAGCGGGGCGGGGTAGCGAATGCTCACGCCGACCACCCTGCCAAACCCCCGATCGAGCCGTAGCCCTACGGCATCCCACCGGTCGAGCCGCAATGTTTGACTGGGGAACGTCAAAGGGATGCGATGGACAACAATTATGGCTCTTGAGAGTTGTCGCTGGTGCAGTCGATGCTCTCGTCCCGCAGTGCGGTCGATAGGGCGACCGGTGGCCATATAGGGAGGAAGATGGCTGAGCCTGGTTTGGCGCCTGCTTGGCCGGCGGGGGAGATCGTGCCCGGGATCTGGCAGTCCGGCAGCCCGCAGCCCGGTGAGCACTGGGACGCAGTCATCGACCTCGACGGCTCAGCGCCGCCGCTGGACGGGATCGCCTTGTACGTGCACTGGCTGATCGAGGACGGCCCGGCGCCGGAGCGGGCGGTCCTCCTCGCGCTGGCCGACCTGGTCAACGACCTGCGGCGGGCCCGCAAGCGGGTGCTCATCCACTGCGCCGGAGGCATCAACCGCTCCGGACTGCTGTCCGCCGCAGCACTTATGCGGGATGGGATGAGCGCCACCGACGCCATCAAGACCGTCCGCTCGCGACGTCCCGGAGCACTCAACAACCAGGAGTTCGTGCGCCTGCTGACCGAAAACTTTTGAGCCGCTCGCCGAGTACGGCGGGCGTGCCCTTAAAGCGCTTTGCGGTCACGAACAGGCCCTGAGGATCGCCGGATGACGCGGACGCGAAAGTCCGCTGGTCGGCTCGATGCGAGGCGGCCAGCAAAGCACGTCTTTATCAGTTCTGGGCGCACACGAGGAACACAATGTACTCATCTGCCGATGGGAGGACGTTGACGCGGCTGAGGATTGGGGAGGGAACCCGCCGGGGCTCAGAGTGTGTAGCCGCCGTCTGCCGGGAGTGCTGCTCCGGTGACGGTGGGGGCGTCGCGGAGCAGGAACAGCACTAGTGTGGCGATCTCTTCGGCGGTGGAATAACGCCCCAGTGGAGTGGCGAGCCTGGCCAGGGCGTCAAAGGCGGCCTGTTCGTTGCCGTGTTGCTGAACGAGTTGGTGAAACAACGGCAGATTGCGCCACATCGGTGTCTCGACCCCGCCGGGCAGCAGCGCGTTGACCCGGATGCGATCCGGCGCGCCTTCTTTCGCGGCGACCTTGGCCAGCTGCAGCGCTCCTGCTTTGGACGCCCCGTAGGCGCCTACCCCAGGCTCGGCCTTCACCGCAGCAGCAGAAGACAGGATGACTACTGCGCCGCCCTGTCCACCTGCGCGGATCAGCGCCAATGTGGTGCGCAGCGTCAAAAACACCCCGTCGAGGTTGATGGCCAGCACACGGCGCCAGTCTTCCAGGCGCGTCTGGGTGATCGGAGCACCGAAGGTGACCCCGGCACTGGCCACCACCCAGTCCAGCCGACCAAACCGATCCCTGATCCTGACCGCCACCTCAGCCCAGGCGGCCTCGTCCGTGACATCCATGGTGATCGCGAGCGCGTCCTGGGGCCGGGGCAGCCTAGCAACCACCGCGGTGAGATCTTGCTCATCACGGTCGACCACGACCAGCTCAGCGCAACCCTTCACCATGATCGCGTGGGCGCAGGCCGCGCCGATCCCGGACGCGGCTCCCGTGACCAGCGCGACCGGGCGGTGCGTCTGCTCCTGCTGTGCCATGCGTGATCCCTCCGAGTTTGATCGACCACCCCCGGACAAATCCTCAGCTGGTGACCAGGGCTCCTCATAGTCCGACGGACAGACGGTGACAGACGCATCGGGACCTGAAGGCAAGCCACACGCGCAGACCGGGTTGCGACCGTGGTCGAAGCCGAGCGCCCGGTATAACGACTCGGCCTCCGACGTTACGTGCAGCTCTCGTGGCGAGCGTTTGGCGGCTCGGGGCTTTCTGATGGTTCATCGTGAGAGCAGCGCAACGCCGGGAACTGGTACGGGTTGCAACTCAGGTGGTTCTTTGTCAGTTGGTTCGGCTGGGCACGAGGGCAAGTTGCGGAAGCCG
>JBHELN010000312.1:0-8786 GCA_046263115.1 Pseudonocardiaceae bacterium
CCGCTGAGGCGCGCAAAGCATGTGTATATGCACACACCTAAATCTGTCTAGATCGACTAATTATGTGTATGGCAATTGCCAGTGTTCGAGCCCGAACATCACGTAAAGCAGCCCGCACGGGATACCCCGCGGCCTTTCCGCAGCCAGCAGGCGCATCGCCGCGGCGAGTTTAGGGCTCACCCGGCGGCCTGCCGCAACGCCTCAGCGAGTTCTGCGGCTTGCTCGCGCGACAGCGCAGCCCCGGTGTCCAGTGCGGCGTGAAACAGCACCTCGATCCGATCGCCGACCCGGCGCACCAGGATGGTGCAGGCGCCGCCGCCGTACTGCTGCACCCGGCGGGCGTCGACGGCGTGCCGGTAGGTCTCGCCGGGGTGTTGGCGGCTCATGGTGCCTCGCAGGCGGCGCAGACCGCACCCGGCGGCCGTTCGTGCAATTCGGTCACCACCATAAGCAGGTGTCCACAACGGGCTCGATACACGCCGATGGGGTGGTCGGCAGCGGGGTCGACGGCATGAGCCTGCCAGTCCAGCACGCTCAATCCCCATCGCAGGCCGGTCACCGGCTCGGGCTCGAGGATCCTCACCGCCGGGCTCTGCGGCGGTGACACAGCGGACAACACAGCGGGGCAGCACTCCTCGATAGCGACCATCTCACCGTCGAGCGCGGGTGTGGTGAACCAGCGGGACGGGCGGTGGTCGAGGTGATCATTTCTCCTCCTTGGCGACGTTCATGGAGGGTAATTGCTGTAGGGCTACAGCAGCAACGCGCCGGACGTGTCATCTGTTGTTAGACCTGTGATACGGAGATCGTGGAGTCCTACAACGGTCAGTGTCCGAACAGTAACGACGGCTATGCTCCCCGATATGCCGGGACCTACGTTGCGACGCCGTCAGCTGGGTGCGGAACTTCAGCGACTCCGCGAGGTCGCGGCAGTCAGCCGCGGCGAGGCTGCCGCGGCCATTGGATGCAGCACGGCGCGAATCGGCCACATCGAGACCGGCCGTAATACGCTGACCAAGGCCGAGCTGATCGTGTTGTGCCAGCGGTATCGCGCTACCGACCGCCTAGGCGTGCTGGAGGACATCCGCATTGAGGCCAGCCGGAAGGGCTGGTGGTCGACGTTCGGGTTGCCCGAGTCGATGTGGGGATATATCGGCCTGGAAACCGATGCTGGCGCGGTGCGCACAGTGGAGCTGGAGACCATTCCCGGCCTGCTGCAAACCGAGGAATACGCCCGCACCCTGTACCTGGCGCTGGAGCGGTTGTCGCCCAAGGAAGTCTCCCGGCGGGTGGCAGCCCGCATGCAGCGCCAAGCACGCCTGTCCGGGCCGGACCCTCTCCAGCTGACCGCGATCATTTCTCAGGCGGCATTAGAGCGGTGCGCTCGCCAACCGAGCGTGGCCGCCGCCCAGCTGTCCAGGCTGGCCGATCGCGCACAGTGGCCCAACGTCGAGCTGCGAGTGCTGCCCTTCGATATTGGCCTGCATGTCGGAATGTCCGGTCCGTTCTCTGTGCTGAGCTTTCCGGAGCAGTTGCCCGATATCGCCTATTACGAGTACGCCGTGGGCGGGCATCTTGTCGATGACGAGTCTGTGGTCGACCAGCTCGATAAACTACTGCGCAAGCTCAGCGATCAAGCTCTCGGTAGCGACGAGAGTGCAGCGATGATCACCGAGCTTGCCCAGCGAATGTGATCTAGCGAAGAGAGGCGTCCATGGACGACAAAACTCCCGCCGTGTGGCGGAAGTCTAGCTACTCCAGCGCAGAGGGGGCCAATTGTGTGGAGGTGGCCGAGCTTCCCAGTGGCCCCGCTGTTCGCGATAGCAAAGACACGGCGGGCCCGGCTCTGACGTTCACCATAGCGGCCTGGGCGGCGTTCACGGCCGCAGTGGGCTCCGGCGAGTTCGGCTGACCGAGCAACGGAAACGGCCCCACCCGATCGTGCGGGTGGGGCCGTTCGTTTGGTCAGCCCCACCGGGATTTGAAGTCAACGAGGACAAAAACACGGGTTGAGCGCCTGGACGAGGCGACTGGTGACGAATCCCCACGTACGACTTGGTAACGTTGTTAGGGCCTCAGGTGTCAGCTCTCAATAGGGACAGACCACAAGACGAGGACAAGGAACCGGTTTCGACTATCGATGGTCAGTCGTCGGTCAGGTAATGCCCGCCGTGGCCGGTGGCCCCGGGCGTGCGTTCCGATTGCCAGGTGTTGCACCACAGGCACGACCACCCACGTTGTCAACAGTGTTGGCCCCGCGCGGCGGTCCTATCGGGCCAGTGACGGGGCAAGCGGTGCAGGCACGACCGTGCGCTGGGCTTGCTGCGGGGGTAGCTGGGCGGGTCGCGCGGCGAGCTGGGCGCCGGTGGGGGCCTCTCGGCCATGGCGGGTCTCGGACCCATTGTCGGGCAGCGTTTCCTGTCAGCGGTGCGGTCGTTGCTTCGCTGTGAGCGGCAACGAGCCAACGCAAGTTGCGACCGGCACGCCCGATTACACGGCACGGTCGGTAGAGAGATCGGGTCCAGCGATCCGGGCGGCGCTGCTCGCTTACGCACCCGAGAGGTGCGCGCAGTTTGAGGCAGAGTTTCGCTCCGCGCTGGCGCTCGCCGCAGATAGCCTTGACCTCTCGGGACCACAGGCGGTTCTGAAGCACTGGCAGGCGGTGGCCATGATGGCAGTGAACCCACTTACCGACGACGAACGCGAACTAATCGCGCGCCTAAGGGCGGGTGACTATACGGGGCTGAGTACCCGGGATGAGAACGGCAACTGGGTTCTGCGGTAGATGCCGCGCTATACGCTGGGGCGCGGTGGTGATCTGGCTGACAAACAATACGCCGCCCTCCCCGATGACACGCGACGACTGGTCGACCAGCGCATCGAAGAATTACTAAAAGACCCCAGGGGTAACCCCCACCTCGAGTACGACGAGCAATTTTCCCAATACAGCATCCCGATTGGCGAGGATAAGGGATGGATCCTTTACGCAGTCGTAGAGGAAGGGCGAGTGGTGATCCCGCTTCGGTTCACTCCCGGCCTCGACTAGGGAGCCGGCCGGGGCGGTCATTGGTCGGGTAACGCAGCCACTATGGCCCCACCGAAAGATCTTGACGGTACGTAGGCCGCGCCGGTCACTTCATGCGTCCAGCCTCCCGAAGAGCCCGTGCGATCAAATGCCGGTTCTGACGAACTGCGCTAAACAGACCGACACTTCGGGCAGACCTGTGCGGGGTCGGGTGGCGTTCCGGGCAGTGCCAGTCTGTCGCCGGCCAGCCCGATCCGCAGCGGCACGAACTCGGCGCCACACAGTGCATGCACCGATCGGGTGGCCTGAGTGTAGTAGCCGCGGTGCGTGTCTCCATCGGCCATTGAGCGCACGAACCAGCGCAACTCGGGTGCGCTCATGAGGTATGAGCTTTGTGCCCTTTTGCGACTCCGTCGAGCGGTTTGTCGGGTTTTCCTGACGCCATCAGGCTCTCCGCAGCGGCACGGACAAATCCTGTCGATGCCGATGGCCGCACGCGCAAACAGTATGCCTGCACCAGTGGCGCGCCTCGCAGCTCGAGCATCTTTCGTCCGCGCCGCCTGGTACCAGCTGGTCCTACGCTGCATAGCATGCCGCTTAGGTTCGGTGAGCGTCGTCAAGTACATGCAGCGGTTGGCCTGGCCACATTTTGCTCCGGTAGCGGCGGGCTGGGGGGATGATGCGGGGGAGGAGGACGCGATGACCCAGAGCGCCTTTGCCGGCATCGATCGCGCGATCGCCGACGTGGCGGCCGGGCGCCCGGTGATCGTGGTAGATGACGAGGATCGGGAGAATGAGGGAGATTTGATCTTCGCCGCGGCTCGGGCGACCCCCGAGCTGGTGGCGTTCATGGTCCGGTACACCTCGGGATACATCTGCGTGTCGCTGACCGGCGAGGACTGCGACCGGCTGGACCTGCCCCCGATGTACCACACCAACCAGGACAAGCGGGGCACCGCTTACACCGTGACGGTGGACGCCCGCGAGGGTGTCACGACCGGTATCTCGGCGGCGGACCGGGCCCGCACCATCCGGCTACTGGCCGATCCGGACGCCAAATCGGTCGACTTCGTGCGTCCCGGACATGTCCTGCCGTTGCGGGCCAAGGAGGGCGGGGTGCTGCGCCGCCCCGGCCACACCGAAGCTGCGGTAGATCTGTCCCGGATGGCCGGGCTGCCGCCGGCCGGCGCGCTGTGCGAAATCGTCTCCGCGAAGGACGACGGCGAGATGGCCCGTCGCGATGAGCTTGAGGTATTCGCCGCCGAACACAACTTGGTGCTGATCACCATTGCCGATCTCATCGCCTACCGGCGGCGGTTCGAAAAGCAGGTGGAGCGGGTCGCGGAGGCGCGCATCCCCACTGTGCACGGTCAGTTCAGGGCAATCGGGTTCGATTCGCTGCTCGACGGGGTGGAGCACATCGCCCTGGTCGCTGGGGAGATCGGGGACGGCACCGACGTGCTGGTCCGGGTGCACTCGGAATGCCTCACCGGCGACGTGCTCGGCTCGCTGCGCTGTGACTGCGGTCCGCAGCTGGATGCGGCGCTGGCCGCGGTCGCCGCAGAGGGCCGCGGCGTGGTGCTCTACGTGCGTGGTCATGAGGGTCGTGGCATCGGGCTGATGCACAAGCTGCAGGCCTACCAACTGCAGGACGCCGGCGCCGACACGGTCGACGCCAACTTGGCTCTGGGCATGCCCGCCGACGCCCGTGACTACGGCACCGGGGCGCAGATCCTGGTGGATTTGGGCGTGCGTTCGATGCGGTTGCTCACCAACAACCCGGCCAAGCGGGCCGGTTTGGAGGGTTACGGCTTGACGATCACCGGCAGGGTCCCGCTGCCGATCAGGCCGAACCCGGAAAACCTCCGTTACCTGCGGACCAAACGCGACCGGATGGGTCATGATCTCGATGGCCTGGAGCGAGTGCGGCCGTGAGCGGCACTGGCCAACCCGCGCTGGAGGTACCGCGTTGCGGGGAGCTACGGCTGGGTATCGCCGCGACGTGCTGGCACCAGCGCATTACCACGGCATTGCTGGATCGAGCGTGTGCCGCCGCGAGTGAGGCCGGGATCGCGGAGCCGACGGTGGTGCGCGTGCCCGGTGCTGTCGAGCTGCCGGTGGTGTGTCAGGAACTGGCCCGGGTACACGACGCCGTGGTGGCGCTCGGAGTGGTGATCCGGGGTGGCACGCCCCATTTCGAGTACGTCTGCGACGCCGTCACAGCGGGCTTGACCAGAGTGGCATTGGACGCGGGGGTCGCGGTGGGAAACGGTGTGCTCACCTGCGACACCGAGGAACAGGCCCTGGATCGCTGCGGGTTGCCGTCTTCCGCGGAGGACAAGGGCTTCCAGGCCTGCGTCGCCGCCCTGCAGACCGCACTGGTGCTGCGCGACCTACGTCAGATCCCCGGGAGCGCGTCATGACCGCCCCCCTCCCCGGCGTGTCGCGACGCCGTGCACGCTGTGTCGGTCGTTTGTGCGCGAGCGGAGCAGGATGAAAACCGCTGGTGTGTTCTTTGAGGCCCGGCCGCGCAAGGCCCGCCGCGTCGCGGTGGCCGCCGCTGTGGTGCTGGTCGTGGTGTTCACAGTCGTCGCAGTGTTGTTGCGGCGCACGCCCACCGGCGTCTACTTCCGGTTCTCCGACCAGGTGGCCATGGTGCTGCTAGGGCTGTTGCTCGCCGGTGCAGTTCTGCTTTTCGTCCGGCCGCGGGTGCGGGCCATCGCCGATGGCGTGGAGGTACGAAACGTGCTCACAACCCGCGTTGTGCCGTGGGACCTAGTGCTGCGGGTGTCCTTCCCTGATGGCGCCCCGTGGGCGCGCGTCGAGCTGCCCGACGACGAGTACATCGCGGTGATGGCAATCCAGGCGGTCGATGGCCGATATGCAGTGGACGCCATCCGCTCACTGCGTGCGGTTCAAGCCGAGCACAGCGCACCCGGCACTCTCCCGGAAGGGGATCTATAGGCCGGCACCATGTGGTCACGGTGAATGGCGACGACACAGTGGGCACTGCAAACGCAGAGACATCAGGTGCCGGCGGTGGGATTCGAACCCACACTGGCGGGCTCCTAAGGCCCGTGCCTCTGCCGTTGGGCTACGCCGGCGGGTGGTGACGAGCGCCCGAGTGCGCACAGGATACGACTCAGACTCTGAGGTCCTTGCGTAGCTTGGCGACGTGGCCGGAGGCACGGACGTTGTACAGCGCCTTGTCGATCCGCCCCTGCGGGTCGATCACGAAGGTTGATCGGATCACTCCGGTGACCGTCCTGCCATACATCTGCTTCTCTCCGTAAACGCCGTAAGCGGTGAGCACTGAGCGGTCCTCATCGGACAGCAACGGGAAGGTCAAGCCCTCCGCGTCGCGGAACTTGGCCAGCTTCGCCGGCGGGTCCGGCGAGATGCCGAGCACCGCGAGCCCGGCCGTGTCCAGTTCGGCAAGGTTGTCCCGGAAGTCACAGGCCTGCTGCGTGCAGCCCGGCGTGCCGGCCGCGGGATAGAAGTAGACCACCACGGACCGGCCGCGGTAGTCCGACAGCGCAACGGGCTTGCCGTCGGCACCGGGCAGAGTGAAGTCGGGGGCAGGGTCACCGGGGGACAGCCGGACGTTGTCGGTCACGAAGTCGGACGGTACCGCTGCGATGGGGTGGCTTCGGCACCCGGATGCCGGTCGCCTACGGTGTGCCGCACGCACACCCGCGAGGAGGACTGATGGCCCGCGACGCCGACACCATCGAACGCGATATCGAGCAGGCCCGCGATGCGCTGGCTGCAACGCTCCAGGAGATCGGTACCCGGGCGAATCCGCAGCGCCTGGTGGAGGCCGGCAAGGAGCAGGTCGAGGCCACCATGGCCGACCCGAGAGTCCGGTACACGCTCATGGGTATCGGTGCCCTCATCGTGCTGGTGTTGTTGCGCAAGCTGTTCCGCTAGGGCGCGACGGCAACCACGGCGAACGCCTCGCCGTCAAGCTGCACCGTGTGTTGCGCGGAAGTCGCCTGCCCTGAGCTGAGGAGGACTCGGGTTGGTGCCCTGTCCAGCGGGACGGTGGCCGGCTGGGCGCTGAGGTTCACCACCACTCGCAATGCACCTCGGTGCAGCACCAGGGTCCGGGCCTGGTCATCCACGTCGATGGTCAAGGCGTCCAGCCGGGGGTCGGATAGCTCCGGATGGCCCCTGCGCAACGTGATCAGCTCCCGGTAGATGCGCAGCAGATCGGTATGGGGCTGTTTCTCGGGCTCGGACCAGTCCAGTTTGGAACGTTGGAATGTTTCCTCACCGTTCGGGTCGGGAACGTCCGTTTCGTCCCAGCCGTGTTCGGCGAACTCCGCGTAGCGGCCACGGCGAACCGCGTCGCGCAGCAGCGGATCAGGCATGAACGAGAAGAACTGGAACGGCGTCTCCGCCCCCCATTCCTCGCCCATGAAGATCATCTGAGTGTAGGGGGTGCACAACACCAGCGCCGCGCCGCAGGCCAGCAGGCCAGGAGACAGGGTGGCCGAGATGCGGTCGCCGGTGGCGCGGTTGCCCACCTGGTCGTGGTTTTGCAAGTAGCTGACGAACTTCCAACCGGGTAGGTGGGCGGTATCCACCGGGCGGCCATGGCTGCGCTGCCGGAAGCTCGACCAGCGCCCGTCGTGGAAGAACACCGTGCGCAGAGTCCGTGCCAGCTCGGGCAGCGCGCCGAAGTCGGCGTAGTAGCCCTGCCGTTCGCCGGTCAACGTGGCATGCAGGCAGTGGTGGATGTCGTCGTCCCATTGCGCGGTCAGCCCGAAGCCCCCGGCGACCCGGGGGGTGACCAGACGGGGGTTGTTGAGGTCGGACTCGGCGATCAACGACAGGGGTTGCCGCAGGTGCGCGGCCAGGGCGTCCACCTCGGCGGCCAGCTCCTCCAGCACGTGGGTGGCACGGGTGTCCCGCAGCGCATGCACGGCATCCAACCGCAGGCCATCGAGGTGGTAGTGGCGCAGCCACTCCACCGCGTTATCGATGACGTAGCGGCGCACCTGATCGGAATGCGGGCCGTCCAGGTTGAGGGTGGGTCCCCAGATATTGCTCCCGGCGAAATACGGCCCGAAGCGGTCCAGGTACGCGCCGGATGGGCCGAGATGGTTGTGTACGACATCGAGGACCACGCCCAGCCCGCGCACGTGGCAGGCGTCCACGAAGCGCTTGAAGCCGTCCGGTCCACCGTAGTTCTCGGTGACGGCGTACCAGCCGACCCCGTCGTAGCCCCAGTTGCGGGGTCCGTCGACGGCGTTGACCGGCATCACCTCGACCAGGTCGATGCCCAGCTCGACGAGGTGGTCGAGACGCTCGATCGCAGAGTCGAAGATGCCGGCTGGGGTGAACGTGCCGACGTGGAGCTCGTAGAGCACGCTGCCGGGCAGTGCGTGGCCGGTCCAGTAGTCATCGGTCCACTTGAAAGCAGCGTGGTCATAGACCCTGGACGCGGCATGAACTCCGTTCGGTTGCCACCGGGATCGGGGGTCGGGTAGCGGGGTGTCCTCCTCGTCCAGCCGAAACGCGTAGTCGGCACCTGATCCGGCGCCGTCGACGTCGGCTGCCCACCAACCGTGAGTTGTTGGAGCCATGTCGTGCTCGACGCCGTCCACCACGACCCGAACGCGCTGCCGTTGCGGAGCCCACACGGTGAAGTCCATAGACACCGATCTTGTCAGGGTTGGCCGCATTCAGCTCGTCAGTCGGCGATAAGCAAGGCGACGGGGTATCGGGCGAGCAGTTCGGCCAGCGCGACGTCTCC
>JBHELN010000313.1:0-6116 GCA_046263115.1 Pseudonocardiaceae bacterium
AGCGACGTCTTGCCGACCCCAGGCGGCCCAACCAACGCCAGCACCGCGCCACTGCGCCGGCCACCCACCACTCCGAGGCCTCGGTCGGCTCGCCGGCGGCGCACCGCCAGGTATTCGATGATGCGGTCTTTGACCTCGTCCAGCCCGTAGTGGTCGGCGTCGAGCACCTCACGGGCACCGGCGATGTCGTAGCTGTCCTCGGTGCGGGAGTTCCAGGGCATCGCCAGCACGGTGTCCAGCCAGGTGCGGATCCAGCCAACCTCCGGTGAGGCTTCGGCGGTCCGCTCCAGCTTGTCGACCTCGGTCATCGCCGCCTTGTGCACCTGCTCGGGGAGGTTCGCGGCCTCCACCCGGGCCCGGTAGTCCTGCTCCTCGGTGGCGGGCTTGCCATCCAACTCGGCCAGCTCCTTGCGGATTGCAGCCAGCTGCTGGCGCAGCAGGAATTCCCGCTGCTGGCGCTCCATGCCTTCCTGTACGTCCTTGTTGATCGTCTCGGCGACGTCGAGCTCGGCGAGCTGCTCCTGGGCCCAGGCGACCAGCTTTTCTAGCCGCGCCACCACATCCGGGGTCTGCAGCAGCCAGAGCTTCTGCTCCTTGGTCAGGTAGGAGGCATAGCCGGCGAGATCGGCCAGCGCGCTGGGCTCGTCCACCTGCCGGATCGAGTCGATCACCTGCCAGGCGCCACGGCGCTGCAGGATCGTGATCACCAGGCCCCGGTATTCCCGGGCCCGCTCCTCACCGCGCTCCGGTGCTCCGGTTTCGTCCAGGACGGTGCCCTGCACCCACAACGCCGCACCCGGACCAGTCGTACCGGCCCCGATCCGGACCCGGGAGGTGCCCCGCACCACCGCGGCCTGTTCGCCTCCGGGCAGCCGGCCGATCTGCTCGACCACACCCCAGGTGCCCACCGCGGCGTACTTGCCGTCAAGCCGCGGCACTAGCAGGATCCCTGGCTGAGCACTGGGGTCCCCGGCAGCGGCCCGAGCCGCATCGATGGCCGCACGAACCTCGGCATCGGCTAGCCGCATCGGTACCACCATGCCCGGCAGCACCACGACGTCATCGAGCGGCAGAACCGGCAGTTTCACAGTCTCGGTCAAAATTGCCACACTTTCGAGCCAGAAAATTGAGTTCAGTTGGCTCAACCAGGGCGGAGGCGGCGGTATTCCGGCGACAGCCGGTCGCCGATGTGCTGCCGGTCACCCGCCCAGAGCGGCGGACGGTCGCCGTCACCGTAGTTCCCCAGGCATGCCGCGTCCGCTCGGGATTCCGGCGTCGAGCTGCGCGCCGAGCTGCCGCACATCACGGTGCTCAGCCGGTGTTGCGCATGCCGGCGGCGATCCCGTTGACGGTCCGCAGCAGGGCCCGGCGCAGGTCCGGGTCAGGCTCGGCCACCTCGCGCCGCCGGGCCAGCAACGCGACCTGCAGGTGGTGCAGTGGTTCCAGGTACGAGGCCCGCACCTGCAGGGTGTGCCGCAGCAGGTGATGCCGGGCCAGCAGAGTCTGCCCTCCGGTGAGCCGCAACACCTCACGCTTGGTCAGGTCGTGCTCGCACACGATAAAGTCGAACAGCGGCTGCAGCGCCGGATCCACCAGGGCCGAGACGTAGGACTCCGCGATCCGCAGGTCGGTCTTGGCCAGCGTCATCTCGACGTTTCCGAGCAGGTTGGTGAAAAACGACCAGTCCCGCATCTCGTCGAGCACCGGACCGAGCCCGGCGTCCCGGGCGGCCCGCAAACCGCTGCCCAGGCCGTACCAGCCGGGCACCACCATCCGGGTCTGGGTCCAGCCGAACACCCACGGGATCGCCCGCAGCCCGTCCAGCGTGGTCTTGCCGCTGCCCGGTCGCCGCATCGGCCGGGACCCGACATTGAGCCAGCTCAGCTCGTCCACCGGGGTGGCAGCGGAGAAGAAGTCGCTGAGTCCGGGCAGGCCGACGAAGTCCCGGTAGGCCGCCTGCGCAGCAGCGCTGACCACGTCCATCGCCTCGTCCCAGCGCTCCAGCACCTCCGGCGGTACCCGTGAGGTCTGGTGCAACAGGGTGGCCTCCAGCACCGCGGCCAGCACGATCTCGAGATGGTCATGAGCAAGCGCGGACAGCGAGTACCGGTCCGAGATGACCTCGCCCTGCTCGGTCACTTTCAGCGTCGCGTCGACCGTGCCGTAGGGGGAGGCCGCCACCGCTTCGCCGGCGGGGCCGCCGCCGCGGCCGACCGAGCCGCCGCGGCCGTGGAAAAGCCGCAGCCGGACCCCGTGCGCGGCTGCGGTGTCGCGCAGCTGGCGCTGCGCCCGGTGGATGACCCAATGCGACGTGGTAATCCCGGCGTCCTTGTTGGAGTCGGAGTACCCGAGCATCACCTCTTGCAGATCGCCCCGGGCGCGTACCAGTTGCCGGTAAGAGGGATCGCGCAGCATCGCATCGAGTAGGCCTCCGGCGCAGCGCAGCTCGGCGGCCGTCTCGAACAGCGGCACGAGATCCACCGTGCAGCTCGCTCCCGATGGAGCAAAAGTGATCAGACCGGCTTCCCGCGCCAGCACTGCGGCGGCCAGTACGTCGTCCACGCCCTTGGCCATCGAGACGATGTAGGTGCTGACCGCGGGCGCGCCGAAGGTCTGCTGAGCGCAGCGGATGGCGTCGAAGACCGCGAGCACGTCTGCCGCCACCGGGGGCAGGTCCGCCGAGCGGGCGGTCAGCGGCCGCCGCCCGGCCAGCTCATCGGACAGCAGTGCCGCCCGCTGCCCCCGGTCGAGTTTCGCGTAAGGCCTCGGCAGCTCACCCAGTGGGTCGTACAGGGCCGCCAGAGCGACATGGTGCTTGCCGGCGTCCTCCCGCACGTCCAGCGCCGCCAGATGCAGGCCCAGCGCTCTGGCGGTCCGCAGCGTTCTGGCCAGGGTGCCCTCCGCGATGCGTTCTCCGAGGTGCGCGCGCAACGACGCGTCCATCACCTCCAGGTCGGCGAGGTAGCACTCCGCACCCAGATAATCCCGTCCCTCCTGGTGCGCAAGGCCGTCGCGGATCCGCTGCTGGGTTCGAGCCAGCCGGGCCCGGATGAACGAACATTTCAGCCGGTACGGCTGTTCGGCGTTGAGCCGGATGTAGCGGTCATAGACCTCGGGCAGCAACCGCCGATCCCGCGCAAGACTGCAGCGCAGTGCCTCGGAGACACCGACTATCCGGGTGGACATGCTGAGTTCCTGCACCAGCTGGTCCAGCAGCGCCAGCTGGATGGTCAACGCCCGGTCCGCATACAGCCGCAGCACGTCGAGGGTGACCTGCGGTGAGACGTTGGGATTGCCGTCGCGGTCGCCCCCCACCCAGCAGCCGAGCACCAGCGGCCGGGAACTCGGAGGCAGCACGAAGGTGGCTCGGGCCAGCTCATCCTCGAAGTCCTCCAGCAGATCCGGCACCGCGCAGGTACCGAGCTGCTCGAGGTAGTAAACAACCGCGCGGGCCTCGTCAAGAACCGTGGGCTTGCCGGGTCGGATCTCATCGGTCTGCCACAGCAGATCGACCAGCGGCGCGAGCCGCCGCTGCAGCTGATCCTCGGCCAGGTCCTGGTCGAGGACGTCAGCCACCCGGCGCAGGATGCCCTGCACCGCCGCGCGGGACACTTCGGTCGGATGTGCGGTGAGCACCGGCCGCAGTTGCATCCGCGCCAGCACCGCCTCCACCTGGGCCCGGTCGACGTCTCGCACCAGCCGGTCCAGCACCGCGCGCAGCGGGCCGCGCCGCCCGCCCACGTGGGCGCGCTGCTCCCGCGCGCGGTGCAGCTGCTCGGCCACGTTGGCGAGCTGGAAGTAGGTGGAGAACGTCCGGGCGAGCTGGACGGCCGTGCCGATGTCCAGGGTGGCCAGCAGCGACGTGATCTCCGCGCTGCCCTCCCACTGCGACACTTTGGCCAGCGCCCGCACCTGTTCGACGAGCTTGAGAAGCTCTTCGCCGCCGTGGCGGATCAGGGTGTCGCCCAGCAGCGTCGACAGCAGCCGGATGTCGGCTCGCAGCGCCTGATGCTGGGACTCCGAGACGACGCCCGCGTGCGCAGCCATCGAGTCCAAGCGCTTGCCGTGTTCGGTGGTCGGCTCATGTCGGGCGGTCAACGTGACGATATCCGCAGCCGGCACATCCACATGATTGATGGTCACACGGTCGGACGGGCAATCCCAAGTAAGGCCCGCAAGCTTTTCCCGCTGTTAACAGCTCGGCGCTCAACGCCGACGCGCAGGCGCAGCAAGTAGCGTGTTCGCAGGCAACGTGGCGTGCATGAGCGAGACGTTGTAGCGGTCATACTGGGTCATCGTGAAGTAAATTTCGCCACCGTGCGAATCGGGGTTCAGGAAACCGCCGTACAGGTGGGGATACTGGCTGGAGGTAGCGACCGGAATCGGTGTGCCCCACGGTCCGGTAGGCTGCGGGGCCAGCCGTAGGACAATCGCCCCGCGCGGCTCGTCGAGGTACATCATCTCCCAGCTGCGCAAGATCTCGTCGTAGCGGACCGACAGTTCACCGACCGGCCCGGTCACGATGGGGGCGGCGATCACACTGCCGCCCAGCTGCCAGGATGTGCCGGTCCAATACTCGTAGGCGAGGGTATTCAACAGCTGCTGTTCGGGCACCCGGGCGACATAGGCGTTGCCGAAACGCCCATTTGGTGATCCGAAGGCATAGACGAAACCGTCCCGCCGCGCAAAAGCGATCATTTGAAATTTATCATCGGAGGCCGGGGTGTTGAGGCGCAACGCAGTGGGAGCGGCTACCCAGCTCTGCCCACCGTCGTCGGAGTAGGCAATGTCGTTGTAGTTTGTGGTCCAATGTCCAGGTTCGCCGAAGTGGCGCACCGACATGTAGGCCAGGTAGTTTCGCCCACCGACATTGATCCCACCAGTCGGGATCTTGGTCACCTCGATGCCGTCCCGCTTGAGGGACGGCAGTAACTCCTTGGCGTGATTTGCACGGTCGGTGACGAAGTCGGTGAAGGACATACCGCCGGCCGGATTCCGATCGCTGCTGCGAGCCAGCGTGTTCGAACGCCAATCGATCTCGGCGGGATCCCCGTATCCTGCGCCGGGTCCGGCCCAGCCGGACCCGAAGGTGTCACCGAAGGCCGCCAGAATCTGCCCCCGATCATCGACCCACATGATGCCCAGGTCGGTGCCCTTAATCCCATAGCGCGCCTCAGTAGCGTTGATGGAATCAGCGCCAGTGATCACCGCAACCCGGCTGGCTTGGCCTTGCGGCGCTGTTTCAGCCGCCCCTGGTGGCGCCAGCCCTGCGGTGATCGACACGGTCAGGGCCACCAGCGCGATCCCGGCTCCAGCGCGATGGCTGAGCATCGTCTTCCCCCTCACGCAATGAACCTGCATGGGGGTACGCGGGCGTAAGCCAGCGCTGCGCAACTGCACAAGAGACCCCAGGAAACTCAACGCCCGCCACCACCGAGGAGTAACGCCCCGTGAGTGGCGATATGAGTCATAGTTCGTATCGCCACTCACGGGCTCAGCCACGACTAGCGTTGATTGGGTGGGTGCACGAGCGGATGTGGTGGTCATTGGTGGCGGGATCGCCGGCGTGTCCATTGCCTATGAGCTCGCCGCGCACCGCCGCGTCACGTTGCTGGAAACCGAGACGCGCCTGGCCACTCATTCCACCGGGCGATCGGCCGCGATGTACGTTCCTGGCCATGGTGGCCCGCTGGTGCGGGCGCTGATCAAGGCAAGCGCTCCCCGGTTCGCCGCCCTGGCCGAGCAGCTCGACGCGCCGGCCCTGCTCCGCCCCCGCCCGGTGCTGTGGGCCGCCTTCGACGACGAGGGCGCGCAGGTGTTGTGCAGGGAGCTGGCAGACCGGGCCGGTGAGCCGGACGTCCCGGTGCAGTTGTCGCCGGAGCAGGCGCTGCGGCGGTGTCCCTTCCTGCGCCGGGACGTGTTGCGCGCCGCGGCGGTCACTGAGGCTGCCTGCGATCTCGACGCGATGGCGTTGCACCAGGCCTACGTCCGCGGGCTGCACCGGCGTGGCGGGTGCGTGCGGCCGGCCGCGCCGGTCACTGGATTGGCTGCGGTATCCGGCGGCTGGCAGGTGCGCTGCGGGTCGGGTGACGTGATCAGCGCCGCCGACGTGGTGG